>NZ_JARAVK010000610.1:0-680 GCF_033792765.1 Streptomyces sp. PA03-6a
CCGTCGGCCGGAAGTGCCCCCGCCCCGCGGCACTCCCCCAGCCTTCGGCCAGGGGGAGTTGTCGAATCGTCCGAGTAGCCCACTACGAGGACGATCCTCCGCCGTGCGATGCACCGCACCTGGGGGCACCTTCCGGCGGAGCTGGGGAGCCGCTGGGCCCGCCCGCCGGGCGGTGGGGGCACCTCCCAGCGGTAGCTGGGGGAGCTCATGTGACGACACGGCCCAGTACAACCCCGGCGGGCCCCCGTGGGTCTCCTCACCGCGGTACCCGGGTCCCGGGCTCCCGCCCGACCCCGTCCCCCTGCTTGGAGACACGTAAGTGAAGCACCCCCTGCGCGGCGCCGCGCAGGGGGTGCTTCACTTACGTGTCTCCAAGCAGGGGGACGGGGTCGGGCGGGAGCCCGGGACCCGGGTACCGCGGTGAGGAGACCCACGGGGGCCCGCCGGGGTTGTACTGGGCCGTGTCGTCACATGAGCTCCCCCAGCTACCGCTGGGAGGTGCCCCCACCGCCCGGCGGGCGGGCCCAGCGGCTCCCCAGCTCCGCCGGAAGGTGCCCCCAGGTGCGGTGCATCGCACGGCGGAGGATCGTCCTCGTAGTGGGCTACTCGGACGATTCGACAACTCCCCCTGGCCGAAGGCTGGGGGAGTGCCGCGGGGCGGGGGCACTTCCGGCCGACGG
>NZ_JARAVK010000611.1:0-668 GCF_033792765.1 Streptomyces sp. PA03-6a
GGCGGATTCAACCGGTCGTCGCAACACCGGTCTTCTGGGCCGAGTGTAGGTGTTCGTTGAGTGCCTCGGCCGGGGTCTTCCATCCGAGTGTTTTGCGGGGACGGCTGTTGAGGGCGTGGGCCACGGCCTGGAGTTCGTCGGGCGACCACCTGGAGAGGTCAGTTCCCTTGGGAAAGTACTGGCGGAGAAGCCCGTTCGTGTTCTCGTTCGTCCCTCGCTGCCAAGGACTATGCGGGTCGGCGAAGTAGACCGCGACGCCGGTCTCGAGCCTGAACTGCGCGTGCTGGGACAACTCCTTGCCGCGGTCCCAGGTCAGCGATCGCCTGAGCTGCTCGGGCAGCGTTGTGATCACCGGTGTGAGTGCCTTGTTCATCGACAGGGCGCCATAGCCGGCCAGAGCGGGTCCGTTCTTGGTCCGTGGGATCGTGCCGTATCCCTCCTCTCGGGGCAGGTGGACCAGCATGGTGAACCGGGTGGTCCGCTCGACCAGCGTGCCGATCGCAGACCGGTTGAGCCCGATGATCAAGTCTCCTTCCCAGTGCCCGGGGACGGCGCGGTCTTCGGCCTCGGCCGGGCGCTTGCTGATCATTACTTCGGGCGAGACGTGGGCCCAGGCTTTGCGTTGGGTGCGGGCGCGCGGGACGCGCAGTGCCCGCCCGGTGCGCAGG
>NZ_JARAVK010000612.1:0-668 GCF_033792765.1 Streptomyces sp. PA03-6a
TTCTCCCCGCAGCGCAGTGCGGTCAGGCAACTGCGGAAGAGGGTCATCTCCTCGGCCGTGAGGACGGCCGCGGCCAGATTCAGCAGTTCGTTCAGGGCGGCCGGCGTGAGGACCGCGGGGAGTTCGCCGGAAAGCAGGACCACCGGCTCTCCGGTCCGGTGGCGGACGACGGCGGTGGCGGTCGCCCCTTGAACGACAAGCACGTGCACCCCTCTCACCGGAGGCCCCGGGTCCACGAACTCGTCGTCCCGAGACTGGAGAGAATATCCCCGTGCTCCCCACTCTTTGTCCGTTCTGGGTTACTTCACCACCACACGCCCCGTCAGGCACGGCATGGGCATGGCCAATCGGACGCCGGGTACCGGTCAGCGGACTGCAGCAAGGGCCAAATCAGCACGCTGCTGCACCAGATGGACCGGGCCGTCCGCAGTAGACGCCGAGCGGCGTTTGGCGTTGCGATGTTCCCTGCGCCGGCGCGCGCCCCCAGGGGTCAGCCGGACTCCGGACCGGACGCCGACCGGGGCTCGGTGGAGCTGCGGAGGAGCGATTCGACGAGGGCGGCGACGTGCCGGCGGTCGGCTTCGGACAGTTGCTGGACGCTGGCGATGAGGGTGGCCACCTCGGGGTCGGGGGTGGTGCCGGTGCCGTCCTCGACGTACAGGTGGATC
>NZ_JARAVK010000613.1:0-666 GCF_033792765.1 Streptomyces sp. PA03-6a
CACGCCCAAGGGAATCGCCGAGAAGAAGGCGGCGGACATCGATCTGGCCGTCCGCGACGCAATGGCGAAGAGCGACGCACGGGCGATCTATTTCCCTGAGCCCAATACGTTCATCCGTGTCAAACCCAATATTCTGCAAGGCCTTGAGGGCGACATCCGTTTCGGCAAGGCCGGAAGGATCGTCTACGAAGCCGAAGAGGGGAAGCACCTCCTCGACAGCCTCATCAAGAACCGCCACTTCGACTGGTCGGACAAGTCCAAGATGGTCGCGTTCGACTCGACTCTTGCCGTGGTCACGGATGGCGAGCGCATCGCCAAGAAGGTGTTGTCGGACAAGCCGGAGACGCTCCTCACCGGACTGACCCAGAGTCACGCGGACCCCGACACATGGACGAAGCAGATCCAGCACTACCTTGTCCAGCACCATCCGGGGATCACGGAGGTGAAGCGCACCTCGGATGCCCTGGCGAAGATCGCCTTCCATGGGATCACCACGGACGGTACCCGCATGGTGAAGGGCAGGGTCTCCGATGTGCTCGACGAGACGGCCCGTGCCCAACTGGTCACCGATGCGGGCAGCAAAGAGACGGCCCTCCAGTTGGTGGGTCTCGCGGCCAACACCCGGAACGCCCTGGTCGACGCCATCAACAAGCACGTGCCGCAGTC
>NZ_JARAVK010000614.1:0-664 GCF_033792765.1 Streptomyces sp. PA03-6a
GAAACCCACGACACCGCCCTGCCCACCACACTCACCGCCTAGCCTCAAAGAAGAGATCACCGAGTGGCCGTCGATACACCACTCCCACGGACGTGACCCCCAGAACCGGACCTCGGTGCACTGCTCGTCATGCCATTCGTCCCGGTGGCCGGGCGCTCCAGTCTGCCTGTTCAGCCACACAACCATCGCTCGTGAATCCCGTCGTGGTGTCCAGGGTCGTCCCCGTCCAAGGCCCGCCAGCCGGTCTCCTTCGCTCCCCTTCGAACAGATCGAGAGGCTACACACGGATGGAGAGCACCAAGCTTGACTTCTACGCGCCTGAGGTGTCTGGACAGCCCCGTTCAGCGGACTGAGGCCACGGCAGTTCGGCAAGCTGGTCACCGCGCGGCACCGCAAAAACAGCGTGCTGGTCGTGGATGGCAGCCTGGCGCTCACCCGCGACCACAGCATCGCAGAGCATTCGCGGAACTCCGGGGACATAACTGCGATGAGGCTCATGTGCCAGCCTCTTATCAGGTCACATCCAGTGATTAGCCGGTACAACCGCATACGTTCCTTCAGTCGACCGTGAAGTTTCCCCGTGATCTCGGACACTCGTTGCTTACGCTGCGAGGGTGTGTTCTTGCTCGTGTCGCTGTCGGATCTCCAGCGGGGTGAGGTACCC
>NZ_JARAVK010000615.1:0-661 GCF_033792765.1 Streptomyces sp. PA03-6a
GATAAGCGACCACCCCCGGACGCTCCCCGACCGACCCGCCCGAAACGGCCCGACACCTGCGGAAAAGTGGAAAAGCTGGGCAGACCAGCGGCCACCCCACACCCGAATCCGCAACTCAGCCCCGACACGGCCCGCACGACCCCGAAACGATCACATCGGAATCAGCCGGTGGATCCGGGCTCAGTTCTGGCTCTGCGCGCCGTCATGGTGAACAACTCGTGACGCGCGCCAAGTGCTCACGAATCTTATTTTTCCGGTGCAGGAAAAGAAATTTACCTTCTGAGGAAGGGGCGGGGCCTCGGCAATTGGTCGTGCGTACCGAGTGCCGAGGTCCCGCCAAAGTATCCTACGTGATTCGTAGGAGTTAAGGAAAATGAGAGCAGATCCCTTCGATGCGCGCGTTATGCGAGATATTTGGAGAAGTGGGCTACCTTCGACGCTTTTCGAGCCTGCTCGGGGCCCAGACTGCCGCCCGTTTTGGGGGCTGGCTCTTCGCGTTGCCGCTCGCACCCGCACCACTTGTCAACTAAGCTTCAAGTCATGAGTGTGCTGGAGACGAACTTGTCGGAGCTGCTGAACAAGCCCAAGGCAACCCTGGCCGCACTGCGCGGGGCGCGGCGGATCCTGTTGCGGCGGCGGGATGACGAGGACCTGGTGCTGA
>NZ_JARAVK010000616.1:0-654 GCF_033792765.1 Streptomyces sp. PA03-6a
CCGCAGGGCCCCCGGAACCCGATGATCTCCTCCCCCACCGACATAGAGGGGAGAAGAGGGTTGTGACGGCCCAGGAAGCCCACGGAATCCCAGCCTGACCAGCGGATTTCCCTCCGCCCCGGGTGCGGGGCACCCAAGTGGGTTCCGAAGGAGGCGCCCAAGCGGCCCCCGCAGGAACCCCCAACGGCTTGCCCACCACGGGCAAGCCTCCCGCTCCCGTCGGCTGCTGCCGTGCCGTGTACCCGTCATCGACCCGTCTCCCCCACTACTCAAGGGCAGCCCCGGACAGGGCGACCGCGGAAGGACCAGCCTGTGGGAAGCCCCCTTGACCGGAGCCTGTTCAGCCCCGCCGGCACGCGCGGTCCAGGGAAAACACGCACGCCAGACCATCTGGTCAAGGAGGCAGCCGCTCACCGCCCGCACCGGGCCACGGCAGCGGACAGGGGCACGAGGTACTTCCCGCAGCTGCACGCCGAACGGCACAGGGCCCGCACACCAGCCGCGCTGGCCTCCGGACCGACACAGGCGCACCCTGGAAGAACGGCCCCGCTGAAAAGGCTGACTGACTCCGCCGATGAAGCCCGAGGAGAACGCGAACCCCAGGTCCCCGTCATCGCCGAAGGCCTCGTTGTTCACCCCCGTGCTGACCACCGT
>NZ_JARAVK010000617.1:0-650 GCF_033792765.1 Streptomyces sp. PA03-6a
AGGATCTCGTAGTCGCTGTACCTGAGACCGAACGGCTGCAGCTCGCGATCGAGCCGGTGGGTCAACAGCTTGCCGACCTCCAAGTGGATGCGCCAGCTGTGCTGTTCGTCAGCGGTCAGCCAGGCAGTGCCGTTCCGTGTCTCCATGGCCTGAATATACCCAGACAGTTGAAATGCCCATTGCCAAAACAGAGCCCTTCCGGCCTGCAGCAAGGGCCGCACTGCCCGATCAGCCACGGGAACCGGCGTCTATCGGGCACCCGGTTCACGGCATCGCCGCGTGGTGCTGCTGACGGTAGGGCCTGATCGCCGCACCGTCCACATGGGCTGGTTCTGTGCCCTTGTCGAGCTTTGCCGGGTGGTTCAGCATCAACAGGGGGAAGTTGTTGATGGATCACATATTGGGGGGATCGTGTCAACGGGAAGGGGTGGGAAATATTGGCAGGGCAAGGCGCTGCCGAGTGTGTTCAAGCATGAGTTGCTGCGCCGGTACATCCCTCCGTTCGGGGGGATGACGGGCACGCAGTCGCACGACGGGCGTGTGGTCTACCTAGGGCCTTGTCCCTGTGGGATGGACACCTGTTCGTGTTGTTATGCGGCGAGTGTCAGGGTAGCTGACTGCCTCTCGTAGGCGATCGGTGACTGTTGTCC
>NZ_JARAVK010000618.1:0-644 GCF_033792765.1 Streptomyces sp. PA03-6a
TGGCCGGTACGGCTGCTGGCGCGGCCCTTCGCACGGCTCAACGGAGCCGTGCTGCACCTGGGCCTGGCCCGCGCCGGACGCGCCCCCTCCACCACCGCGCTGCCACTGCTGGCCGTGCTGGTGGCCCTCACCATCACCTCCTTCGGCGGATCGGTGCTCGCGGGCGTGGAGTCGGGACGCGACCACGCCGCGGTGACGGCGGTCGGCGCGGACGCCCGCGTGCAGAGCTACGGCGCCCTGCCGCAGGGAATCGACGCCCAGGTCCGCAAGGTCACAGGGGTGCGGGAAGTCACCGGCGTCCGGATCGAATCCGGGCAGAAACTGATCAACTACAGGGACCGGTTCGACCTGCTGGTCGTCGACCCGGAGCCGTACGCCCGGCTCGTGGCGGCCACCGGCCTGGGCTCCTCCTTCCCCGCCGGCAAGCTCGACTCAGGCGCGAAGGAGCCCATTCCCGGCATCGCCTCCCCGGCGCTCGCACGGAAGTTCGGCAACGGCGTCGGTGACCCGGAGACCGTCAGGTCCTCGGTCGGGCGGGTCATGGTGCACATCGTGGCCACGCAGGACGCCACCCCGGCCGCCCCCAACCACGAGTTCGTCATCGTGTCGCGGGCCGCCCTGGCGAAGGTCGCGCCCGGGACGAA
>NZ_JARAVK010000619.1:0-643 GCF_033792765.1 Streptomyces sp. PA03-6a
CGACCTGAAGCTGGCCGTGGCCGACTACCTGCAGCTGGTGCAGTCCGGCGCCGCCCGCCGGCCCGAGAGCCGCCAGCAGGAAGTCTCCGAGATCTCCCGCAACCTCAAGCTCCTCGCCAAGGAGCTCGAGATCCCGATCGTGGCGCTGTCCCAGCTCAACCTCGGACCCGAGCAACGCGCCGACAAGACCCCGGCCGTCTCCGACGTGCGCGAGTCCGGCTCCATCGAGCAGGACGCCGACATCGTGATCCTGCTCCACCGCGAGGACGCCTACGAGAAACAATCCGCCCGCGCCGGCGAGGCCGACCTGATCGTGGCCAAGCACCGCAACGGCCCGACCGCGACCATCACCACGGCCTTCCAAGGGCACTACAGCCGGTTCGTGGACATGGCCACCAGCTACTGACACCCCCCAGAACGGCCCACGCGGCCCGCTGGCGGCCGATCATCACCCGGATCGCACATCCGGTCATCCAGGGCCATGATCGGCCGCCAGCAGCCCGCACAGACGATCAAGCACCACATCGCGGAAGGAGCCCACCGGTGGGAATGCTCGGGGAGAGTCTTGACCGCGCCGTGCAAGGCGCCTTCACCCGCCGCATCCCCAAAACGGCCCCCGCTCAAATGCGTTACCTCGTCAAAC
>NZ_JARAVK010000061.1:0-42784 GCF_033792765.1 Streptomyces sp. PA03-6a
CGCCGGGGCCCACGCCCTCGGCGTGGACCCCGGCGCGTGCGTGGCCGTCGAGGACACCCCGACCGGTGTCGCCTCCGCCGAGGCCGCCGGCTGCCGCGTGCTGGCCGTGCCCTCCCTGGCGCCCATCGCCCCCGCCGCCGGACGCGCGGTGCTCGGCAGCCTGGAACGGGCCGACGTCTCCGTGCTGCGGGCCCTGGTCGCGCGGCCCCCGTCCTTCCTCGTACCCGCCTTCACCAGCCGCCGCGCCCGCGTCGGCGAGCCGTTCCGCGCCACCGTCGCCGGGCTCCTGCGCGGCGCCCCCGTCACGTACGCCGGGACCGCGGGCCCCGACTGGGCGCGGGTCTCCGCCGACGGCACCGTCACCGGCACCCCCGACGCACCCGGCGACGCGGAGGTCGCCGTCACCGCCACGGACGCCGACGGCCGCTCCGCCACCGTCACCGTGCGTGTGCCGGTCGTCGCGGCGGGCGAACCCGTCGTGCGCGAGCTGCGCGTCATGAGCTGGAACCTGTGGCTCGGCGGCACCCGCGTCGACGACCACCGGGACAAGCAGCTGCGCGTGCTGCTGGAAGCCGACGTGGACGTCGTCGGCCTGCAGGAGACACGGACGCACTCCGCCAAGGAACTGGCCGAGGCACTGGGCTGGGACCACCACCAGGCGGGCGACAACCTCGGCGTCATCAGCCGCTACCCGATCGTCTCCCGCCACGGCCTGCCCGCGAGCCCGTTCTACGGCGGCCTCGGCGCCACCGTGCGGCTCGACGAGGGCCACGACGTCACGTTGTGGAGCGCGCACCTGAACTACACCCCGCACGGCCCCTACGACGCCCTCCACGACCGGCAGCCGGTCGAGGTGCTCGTCGAGCACGAGGCGGCCTCGGGACGCGTGGACCAGATCCGGGACATCCTGCACGACATGGCCGGCGACCTCGCCGCCCGCGACACCACCCCGGTCGTCCTCGTCGGCGACTTCAACGTCCCCTCCCACCTGGACTGGACCGCCGAGGCGGCGCCCCTGCACGGCGGGTACGGACCCGTGCCCTGGCCGGTCACCCTCGCCGCCGAGGCCGCCGGACTGCGCGACTCCTACCGCGAGGCCCACCCGGACCCCGTGCGCGAGCCCGGCACCACCTGGTCGCCCGTCACCCCCGAGCCCGAGCCGCAGGACCGGATCGACTACGTCCTGTACGCCGGGCGGGGTCTGCGGGTGCTGGACTCCATCACCCTGGTCACCGGGGAGCCCCGTCCCGAACCGGACGTGGCAGGCAACGCCTGGCCCTCCGACCACGCCGCCGTCGTCACCACCTTCGCCCTGTCCTGAAGGGGCGGGCCCGCGCGACCGACCGGTCGCGCGGGCTCAGCGGCACTCCTCCATGCTCTCGAACTCCGGCGGCCGCTGATCCGCCAGCTCCTGCGGGGTCAGCGGCTTGAGGTGCCTCTTGTACGACTCCCGCCAGGCACCGGAGGAGATCTGCTCCCTGATGGCGCTGCATATGGCGTGCTTCAGCGCGGGCTCGTCCTTGTGCAGCCCCACGCCGTACTCCTCGCTGCCGAACGGCGCTCCGAGCAGGCGGAGTTGCTTGCTGTGCTGCGCGCGGTAGCCGGCCAGGATGATGTCGTCCGTCGACACGGCGTCGACCCGGCCGGAGAGCAGTTCGTCGACGCACAGGCCGTACGAGGCGAGCTGCTCGGTCTTTATCAACGGGTACTGCGTGCGCAGCCGTTCGGCGGGCGTCGAGTCGGTGACCGTGCAGACCTTGTGGCCGAACAGGTCCTGCGTGCCGTGGACGGGAGATTCGTTGCGCACGAGGAAGTCCTGCGCGGCCTGGTAGTAGGGGCCTGCGAAGTCGACCTGCTTCTTGCGCTCCTCCGTGATCGAGTAGCTGGCCACTATCAGGTCGACCTGCCCGGTGCCCAGCCGGTACTCGCGGGACTGGGTGTTGACCACCGCGAACCGGACCTCCTTGAAGCCCAGTTCGCGGGCGATGGCCCAGGCCAGGTCGATGTCGAAGCCCTCGTAGCCGCCCTTGGCCGTGGCAGAAGCCTCGCTCAGGCCGGGCTGGTCCTCCTTGACGCCCACGAGCAGGTAGCCGCGTGCCCGGGCCGCCTGGACGGTCGGCGAATCGGAGAGGTCCGGCCCGGCGTCGCGCGACCGGTCGAAGACGAACCAGCCGGCCGCGGCCAGGACCGCGAGCGCGACCCCGCCCGCCGCCAGCGTGTACCAGCGTCGCCGGGAGGGGCGCGGTCGCGGGGGCTGCGGATCCTGCGGCGGGGTCACGGAGTCGGGAACCTGCTGTGCGGTGCCGCCGGACCCGTCCGTCCGCGTGGCGTCCGGGTCGTAGTCCGGGTAGACGCCGACCGGGAACTGCGGGGTCTCCTGCGCCACGTGCTGCAGCAACTGCTCGGTGCGCTCCGCCGACAGGCGCGCCCCCGGCTCCTTGACCAGCAGTCCGTCGATCAGCGGCCGCAGCGGCCCCGCGTGCGCCGTCGGCGGCACCTCGGCCGTACGGACGGCCTCCAGCACCTCGTACGGCGTCGGTCCGCGGAAGGGGGCCCGGCCCTCGACCATCTCGTAGAGCGTGACGCCCAGCGACCACAGGTCGGCGGCGGGCGTGGGCGGCAGCCGGTTGGCCAGCTCCGGTGCCAGGTACTGCGGGGTGCCGACGGTCTCGTGCACCCGCGTCACCTGGGCCGCGCCCTCGAAGGTCGCGATCCCGAAGTCCATGAGCACCGCCCGCCCGTCCCGGCGGAACAGGATGTTGTGCGGCTTCACGTCGCGGTGCAGCACCCCGGCCGCGTGCACCGCGCGCAGCCCGCGCAGCACCTCCAGGCCGATCCGTGCCGCCTGCAGCGCCGGGATCCGGCCCTGCTCGCGCAACTGGTCCGCCAGGGAGTGCGGGTTGACCTGCTCCATGACGATCCAGACCTGGCCGTCGGCCTCGATCACGTCGTGCACGGCGACCACGTGCTCGTGCCCGATCCGGGCGATGGCCTGCGCCTCCCGGCGCGCCCGCTCCACCCACTGGGCCTGCGTCTCCGGGTCCAGCGCGCCCCGGAACAGCAGCTCCTTGACGGCGACCTGACGGCCGAGCCGGTTGTCGTAGGCCTCCCACACCACGCCCATGCCACCGCGCCCCAACTGCCGGCGCAGCTCGTAGCGGCCGTCGACGAGGGTGTGCGGCATCCCCCCAGAACTCATGCGTGTGCCCCCATCGGTACGTGGTCCGCTACAGGTTAGGGGGCTCTGACGGGGATGAACATCGTCCCCGGGGCGGGGAACGATCACATGTCGGGCGGAATGGTCCGTACCGGTGCTGGATCGCCTAGGGCTTCACGGACCGGTAGTAGCGCTCGGCGCCGGCGTGCAGCCGCAACGGGTCGGTGAAGACCGCCGTCCGCAGGTCCATCAGCTGGGCGGCGTGCACCTCCTGACCGATCCGGTCACGGCTGTCGATCACCGTGCGGGTGAGGCGGTCCACCAGCCCGGTGTCCGTCCGGTCCGTGGTGATCAGCAGGTTGGCCACGGCGATCGTCTGCACCGCGCGGCCGCCTTGGACCATGGGGTACGCGTCGGCCGGCATGACCGCCTGCCGGTAGTACGTCGACTCGTCGCTCTCGGCGTGCAGCCTGGCCACCAGGTCGCCGAGCTGCACCAGCTTCACGTCGGTGGTCTCCGCCAGGTTCGCGATGGTCTTGGTCGGCAGTCCGCCCGACCAGAAGAACGCGTCCAGCTCCCCCTGGCGCAGCATCTCCGGCGCCCGGTCGATGCCGACCGTCCGGCGCCGCACGTCGCCCGGCTCCCCGAGCCCGGCCGCCTCGAGCAGCCGCTGCGCTATCAGGTTCACGCCGGAGCTGGGCTGGCCGATCCCCACCCGCAGCCCGCGCAGGTCCTTCGCCGACCTCACGGGCGAGTCGGCGGGCACCACGAGCTGCATGTAGTCGTCGTACAGCCGGGCGCAGGCACGCAGCCGCCCCGCGCCCGGGCCGTCGTAGTCGGCGACGGCGTCGGCCGCGGCGATCGCGAAATCGGCCTTGCCGGTCGCGACCCGCCGGACGTTGTCCACGGACCCCTCGGACCGCACCAGGCGCACCGGCACCCCGGGCAGGTCGGTGTGCAGGTAGGGCTGGAGCCGCTTCCCGTACGTGTCGTACACGCCGTTGCGCACACCGGTGGCGAAGTCGACCCGGTCCTTCGGGTACGACGGCCCGTCGGAGGGCAGCACCCACCACAGCAGCAGCGCGACCGACGCCGCCACCGCCAGCACGGCCTGCACGGCCCTGCGTCTGCCGATACGGGGGAACTCCATCCCCGCGATAGTGCCAGGCCCGGCGGCGCCGCGGCCAGCGCCGTCCTGCCGCGTCCGGATCCCGGACGTGACGGCCCGCCCCAGGGGGAACACTCGTCCCAGGGCGCACCCCGTACGAAGGGAGGCCCCGCATGGGACGCACGGTGAGCTGGACGGTGGGCGACCTCGTCGTGCACCGCGTCGACGAGACCACGCTGCCCGCGGCGACCGGACGGCGGCTGCTGCCCGCCGCGACCCCGCAGGTGGTGGCGGGAGCGCCGTGGCTGCGGCCGGACTTCACCGCCCCCGACGGCACGCTCCGGCTGGCCACCCACACCTTCGCCGTGGTGGCCGGCGGCCTGCGCGTCCTGGTGGACACCGGGATCGGCAACGGCAAGACCCGGTCCGACCCCGCGTGGCACCGGCTCGCCACCGACTACCCACGGAGGCTGGTGGAGGCGGGCTTCCCGCCGCACGCCGTGGACCTGGTGATCCTCACCCACCTGCACACCGACCACGTCGGCTGGAACACCCGTGACGACGGCGGCACCTGGGTGCCCGCCTTCCCCCGCGCCCGTTACCTGGTCTCCCGTGCCGAATGGGACCACTGGGCGGGCACGGACCTGGACGACGACCACCGGCAGGTCTTCCGCGACTCGGTGCTGCCGGTCCGCGACGCCGGACTGCTCGACCTGGCCGACGTCACCGACGCCCCCGTGGAGGCGGCCCCCGGCATCCGTCTCCTGGCGGTGCCCGGGCACACCCCGGGGCAGGTCGCGGTGGAGCTGAACGGCGCCGGGCGGTCCGCGCTGGTCACCGGCGACAGCTTCCACCACCCCGTGCAGATCGCCGACCCCGCGATCACCAGCACCGCCGACTCCGACGCGGCCCTGGCCGTACGCACCCGCCGCGCGCTGCTCACCGCGTACGCGGGTACGGGCACCCTGCTGCTCGGCACCCACTTCCCGCCGCCCACCGCGGGCACCGTCGTCCCGGGGGCGGGCGGCCACCGCCTCCTCGCCGAGCCACCCGGCACCTGATGCGGCGGGCGCCGCCCGGTGCCGTCCGCAGCCGTCCGCAGCCGTCCGCGCGGGGGCGGGCGCGGGCACGAGCGCGCGCGGCGCGCCCTTACCCTGGATGGGTGCAGCGTGAAGAGCAGGGTGTGAAGAGCTACGAGATCCGCACCTACGGGTGCCAGATGAACGTCCACGACTCCGAGCGGCTGGCGGGCCTCCTGGAGGCGGCCGGCTACGTCCGCGCGCCCAAGGACGAGGACGGCACGGTGTCCGCGGACGTCGTCGTCTTCAACACCTGCGCGGTCCGGGAGAACGCCGACAACCGCCTGTACGGCAACCTCGGCCGCCTGGCGCCGCAGAAGGCCGCCCGGCCGGGCATGCAGATCGCCGTCGGCGGCTGCCTGGCGCAGAAGGACCGGGACACGATCGTCAAGAAGGCCCCCTGGGTCGACGTCGTCTTCGGCACCCACAACATCGGCAGCCTCCCCGTGCTGCTGGAGCGAGCCAGGATCGCCGAAGAGGCGCAGGTCGAGATCGCCGAGTCGCTGGAGACCTTCCCGTCCACGCTGCCGACGCGGCGCGAGTCGGCCTACGCGGCGTGGGTGTCGATCTCGGTCGGCTGCAACAACACCTGCACCTTCTGCATCGTCCCCGCGCTGCGCGGCAAGGAGAAGGACCGCCGGCCCGGCGACATCCTCGCCGAGGTCGAGGCGCTGGTCGCCGAGGGCGTCACCGAGGTCACCCTGCTCGGCCAGAACGTCAACGCCTACGGCTCCGACATCGGCGACCGCGAGGCCTTCAGCAAACTGCTGCGCGCCTGCGGGAAGATCGAGGGCCTGGAGCGGGTCCGCTTCACCTCGCCCCATCCGCGCGACTTCACCGACGACGTGATCGCGGCCATGGCCGAGACCCCGAACGTGATGCACCAGCTGCACATGCCGCTGCAGTCCGGCTCCGACGCCGTGCTGCGCGCGATGCGCCGCTCGTACCGGCAGGACCGCTACCTCGGCATCATCGAGAAGGTGCGCGCGGCCATGCCGGACGCCGCCATCTCCACCGACATCATCGTGGGCTTCCCCGGCGAGACCGAGGAGGACTTCGCGCAGACGCTGCACGTGGTCCGCGAGGCGCGCTTCGCGCAGGCCTTCACCTTCCAGTACTCCAAGCGCCCGGGCACGCCCGCCGCCGAGATGGAGGGGCAGGTGCCCAAGGCGGTCGTCCAGGAGCGCTACGAGCGGCTGGTCGCCCTGCAGGAGGAGATCTCCTGGGCCGAGAACAAGAAGCAGGTCGGCCGCGTCCTTGAGGTGCTGGTCGCCGAGGGCGAGGGCCGCAAGGACGACGCCACGCACCGCCTGTCCGGCCGCGCCCCCGACAACCGCCTGGTGCACTTCGCGCCGCCCGCCGAGCCCGTCCGCCCCGGCGACATGGTCATGGCGGAGATCACCTACGCCGCGCCGCACCACCTGCTCGCCGAGAGCCCGGCCTTCGGCGTCCGCCGCACTGCGGCGGGCGACGCCTGGGAGCGGCGTACCTCGGCCGCGGCGGCCAAGCCCGCGGGTGTCATGCTGGGCCTGCCGACGATCGGCGCGCCCGTTCCGGCAGCGGCGGCGGCCGCGCCGGGCTGCGGCTGCGACTGACGGAGCGGGGACCGCGAGGTCCGCGGAGACGAGGGGGGACACGGATGGCTCGTTGGGGGCTCTTCGCCGAGGAGACCGTGGGCAGCGGTGACGCCAGGCGCTGGGAGTTCGAGCTCCTCGGCCACGCCGAGGGCACGCGCGAGGAGGCGCTGGGCAAGCTGGAGGAGGCGGCGCTGGCCTACCGGCCCAGCAAGCCGTTCAGCGTGCGGCGCAGCTGGCTGTACCGCTCGGGGGAGGGGTTCGTCCAGGTCAACGAGGGTGTGACCACGACCTACATCTGCCGTTTCACGGTCGCCGAGCTGGTCCGCGACAGCAAGGACCCGAAGGTCGCCGCCACGGCCGAGCCCTGGGACCGCGTGCCCGAGGGCTTCTGAGACGGCGGACGGTAGGGTTCCGATCATGCTGGTCGCCGCCGCCGTCTGCCCCTGTCCGCCGCTGCTCGTGCCCGACGTCGCGTCGGGCGCGGCGCCGGAACTGGACCCGCTGCGCGCCGCCTGCGCCGACGCGTTGGCCGTGCTGGCCGCCGCGCGTGCCGATCTGCTGGTCGTGGTGGGTGCCGCGGACTCCGCGCACGTCTGGGAAGGCGGCGGTACGGGCTCGCTGCGCCCGTTCGGCGTCAACCTGACGGTGCGGCTCGGCGACGGCAGAGACCCCGAGCCCCTGGCCCCGTCACTGACGCTCGCGGCCTGGCTCCTGACGCAGGCGGGCTCCGCCGCGCCCCTGCACGCCTGCGCCGTGCCCGCGCACGCGCCGGCGGCCAGGATGCTGGAGCTGGGACAGGGACTGGCGGGACTGGCCGACCGGGTGACGCTGCTGGTCATGGGCGACGGGACCACGTCCCGCACGCTCAAGGCTCCCGGCTACCTCGACGAGCGGGCCGAGCCCTTCGACGCCTCCGTGGCGCGCGCCCTCGGTGCCGCCGACACCGGGGCGCTGGCGGCCCTGGACGCACGCCTCGCCACCGATCTGGGGGCGGCCGGCCGCGCCCCCTGGCAGGTCCTGGCCGGCGCCGCGGACGGCGCCGGGCTCCACGGACAGCTGCTGTACGACCAGGCGCCCTACGGCGTCGGCTACTTCGTGGCGGCCTGGTCCTAGACCGGCCGGTCCCCGGGGTCCGGGACGTCCTCAGGGCGTGCCCTTGGAGCCGCCCTCCTTGAGGTGCTCCATGGCGTCCTTCGTCTTGTCCACACCCTTGTGGATCTTCCCGCTGTACTTGTGCTTGGTCTTCTCGTCGACCGTGCGCGCGACCTTGTCCAGGCGGGAGCCGATCGACTCGCCGTGGTGCTCCATGAAGTCGCCGGCCTTGGCGCCGGCCCTGGCCTTGGCGTGCTCGGCCTTGGCCTTCAGCGTGTCCTTGAAGCTCATGCGTCACCGTCTCCCGTGGATGCCTTTGCCGGAAATGACCCCTTTCCCGTAAAGATCTTACTCGTCCATGGGTAAATCCGCGCCGCCGGAATTTGCGAAACTGTGCACGTGAGAATCGACGTCCCCCACGTGATCGCCGTCGTCGGCCCCACCGCGGCCGGCAAGTCCGACCTCGGAGTCGCCCTTGCCCAGGCCCTCGACGGCGAGGTGGTCAACGCGGATTCCATGCAGCTGTACCGCGGCATGGACATCGGCACCGCCAAGCTCACCGAGGACGAGCGGCAGGGCGTGCCGCACCACCTGCTCGACATGTGGGACGTCACCCAGGCCGCCAGCGTCGCCGAGTACCAGCGCCTCGCCCGCGCCGAGATCGACCGGCTGCTGGCCGCCGGCCGCACGCCCGTGCTCGTCGGCGGCTCGGGGCTCTACGTGCGCGCCGCCATCGACGCCCTGGAGTTCCCCGGCACCGACCCGCAGGTGCGCGCCCGGCTGGAGGCCGAGCTCGACACGCTCGGCTCCGGCCCGCTGCACGCCCGCCTGGCCGCCGTGGACCCGGAGGCGGCCCGCGCGATCCTGCCCGGCAACGGCCGGCGGATCGTCCGCGCGCTGGAGGTCGTGGAGATCACCGGCCGCCCCTTCACGGCCAACCTGCCCGGGCACGACTCGGTGTACGACACCGTCCAGATCGGCGTCGACGTCCCCCGCCCGGAGCTCGACGAACGCATCACGCTGCGGGTCGACCGCATGTGGGAGGCCGGACTGGTCGGCGAGGTGGCCGCCCTGGAGACGGCCGGCCTGCGCGAGGGGCGCACGGCCTCCCGGGCGCTCGGCTACCAGCAGGTGCTGGCCGCGCTGGCCGGGGAGTGCACGGACGCGGAGGCGCGCGCCGAGACCGTCCGCGCCACCAAGCGCTTCGCGCGCCGGCAGGACTCGTGGTTCCGCCGGGACGGCCGGGTGCACTGGCTGGCGGGCCGCGGACAGGAACTGGTCGGCCAGGCGCTCGCCCTGCTCGGCCCCGCCCGGTCGGGCGGTCACAGCCTGATCACGTGATGGCATCGGGACGCCCCAGCGGCACTTGACGCCTCTTCGAGCGTGCCATCATCGAGCATCGGAGCTACGGTGTCGGACTTCTTGGGAGGGCGCGTGGCGATGGAAGCCGGCCCTCGCAACGGACCGCAGCCGGAACACACCGAGCGCACCTCTGGCGAGGAGCTCGAGCCGCGCGACCGGCTCGTGGTGGACGGCCCCCTGGAGGACCCGCTGGACGGGCAGACCCTCGCGGAGGAGGAGCAGTCCTTCCGCGAGCTGCGTCCCGAGCGGCGCCTGCGCGCGTGGCAGCTCGCCCCGATCGTCGCCCTCGGCGTGCTCGGCTCGCTCATGTTCGCCTTCCCGCTGGCCTTCGAGACCGGCGACGGCGGTGCCGTCGTCGCGATGCTCGGCCTCCTGCTGGGCTGCTGCTCCGCGGGCTGGGGGATCATGGCCGCCCGCCGGGTCGGCTACACCTGGCCGGGACTGCCGGCCCGCGGCTCCGGCCGCCGCCCGGACTGGCGCTTCGTGGCGCTGTACGCGGCGATCACGGTGGTGCTCACGCTGCTCGCCTTCTGGCGGGTCGCCCGTCTGCGCTGACCCGTAGACTCGGCGCATGACCAGCGCAGCACCGCAGGGCCTGCCCTTCCTCAAGGGGCACGGCACGGAGAACGACTTCGTGATCATCCCCGACCCCGACGGGGCCCTCGACCTGACCGCGGGGACCGTCGCGCGCCTGTGCGACCGCCGCGCCGGGATCGGCGGCGACGGGGTGCTGCGGGTCGTGCGGTCGGCGAAGCACCCGGAGGCCGCCGCCATGGCCGCCGAGGCCGAGTGGTTCATGGACTACCGCAACAGCGACGGCAGCATCGCGGAGATGTGCGGCAACGGCGTACGGGTCTTCGCCCACTACCTCCGGCGCGCCGGTCTCACCGGTGCCGGGGACGTCGCCGTGGCGACCCGCGCCGGCGTGCGCCGGGTGCACATCGACAAGGACGGCGACATCACCGTCGACATGGGCCGCGCCGCGCTTCCCGCCGGCGAGGTCGAGGTGGCGGTCGGCGAGCGCAGCTGGCCCGCCCGCAACGTGAACATGGGCAACCCGCACGCCGTCGCCTTCGTCGACGACCTCGCCGACGCCGGCAAGCTGCTGGACCCCCCGGCCCACACGCCTGCCGCGGCCTACCCGGACGGTGTGAACGTGGAGTTCGTCGTCGACCGGGGTGAGCGCCACGTCGCCATGCGGGTCCACGAGCGAGGCTCCGGCGAGACCCGTTCCTGCGGCACCGGGGCCTGCGCCGTCATGGTCGCCGCGGCCCGGCGCGATGGCCGCGACCCGGCCGTCACCGGCCGTCCCGAGACGTACCGCGTCGACCTGCCGGGCGGCACCCTGGTGATCACCGAACGTCCCGACGGCACCGTCGAGATGACCGGTCCCGCCGTGATCGTCGCCGAGGGCGTCATCGATCCGGCCTGGCTCGGCGACGGCGGCTGAGGATACCCGCTCCGAGGGCCCGGTATTCGCTCGAACGGGTGATGCCGATCACGCTGGGCGAGAGCGTGGCAGCGGCACGTGATGGGCTCGGTAGCATCAAGCACCGGCACGGAAGCCATCCCGCCGGTGGGTGACGCTGCCGGAGGTGCCGCATGAGACCGGACAACGCAGTGGAGACCGCCCCGGGCGCCGCAGGACGCAGGCGCATCCCCCGGGCCGCGGACCTGCGCCGGCTGGGACGCGCCGCCCTGCTGGGCCCCGGCGGCCGCGCCGGCCGGCTGCCGGAGTCCATCGAGCACATCGCCAAGGTGCACCGCGCCCGACATCCCGGCGCGGACCTCGCCATCCTGCACACCGCGTACGTGCTCGCCGAGTCCTCGCACCGCGGCCAGATGCGCAAGAGCGGGGAGCCGTACATCACACACCCGCTCGCCGTGACCCTGATCCTCGCCGAACTCGGCGCGGAGACCACGACGTTGACCGCGTCGCTGCTCCACGACACCGTCGAGGACACCGATGTGACGCTCGATCAGGTGAGGGAGGAGTTCGGCGAGGAGGTCCGCTTCCTCGTCGACGGCGTCACCAAGCTGGAGAAGGTGGACTACGGCGCCGCCGCCGAGCCCGAGACCTTCCGCAAGATGCTCGTCGCCACCGGCAACGACGTCCGCGTCATGTCCATCAAGCTCGCCGACCGGCTGCACAACATGCGCACCCTCGGCGTCATGCGCCCCGAGAAACAGGCCCGCATCGCGAAGGTCACCCGGGACGTGCTGATCCCGCTCGCCGAACGCCTCGGCGTCCAGGCGCTGAAGACCGAACTGGAGGACCTGGTCTTCGCCATCCTCCACCCCGAGGACTACCTCCGCACCACCGAACTCATCCTGGAGCACGCCGCCCTGCCCGATCCGCTGGGCGCAGTCGCCGAGGACGTCCGCAAGGTGCTCCGCGAGGCCGGCATCAGCTCCGAGGTCGAGGTACGGCCCCGGCACGTGGTGTCCGTGCACCGGGTCCGGCTCAAGCGCGGCGGCGCGCAGCCCGGCGGCAGCGACTTCGGGCGGGTGCTGATCCAGGTCGCCGAGGACGCCGACTGCTACGCCGTCCTCGGTGAACTGCACACCTGCTTCACCCCCGTCATCGCGGAGTTCAAGGACTTCATCGCGGCGCCCAAGTTCAACCTGTACCAGTCGCTGCACACCGCCATCCGCGACGGCGAGGGCCGCATCGCCGAAGTCCTCATCCGCACACGGCAGATGCACCACACCGCCGAGGCCGGGGTCATCGCGCTCGGCAACCCGTACGCCACCGCCGAGGCGGCGGAATCCGACGAGGGCGAGCGCGTCGACCCCACGCGCCCCGGCTGGCTGGCCCGGTTGCTGGAGTGGCAGCGCGAGGCCCCCGACCCGGACTTCTTCTGGAGCACCCTGCGCGACGAGCTCGCCCAGGACCGCGAGATCACCGTCTTCTCCGCCGACGGCGGCACCGTGGGCCTGCCCGACGGCGCCACCTGTACCGACGCCGCGTACGCGCTGCACGGTGAGGGCGCCCACTCCTGCGTCGGGGTGCGCGTCAACGGGCGGCTCGCGCCGCTCGGCACGGTCCTGCGGGACGGCGACACCGTCCAGCTCCTGATGGCCGAGGCCACGGACGGGGACGGGGAGGGGTACGGGCCGTCGCCCGAGTGGCTGGAGCACGCCCGCACCCCGGCCGCCCGGATCGCCATCGCCCGCTGGCTGGAGGCCCACCCGGCGGCCACCGCCGAGGAGGAGCCGGCCGCCCCCGCCGTCCGTACCGCCGCAACGGCCGCCCGCAGGGCCGCAGAACCGCTCGCGGACACCGACCCGCCCGGGACCGCCGTCCGCATGGCCCGCTGCTGCACGCCCGTGCCGCCCGACGGGATCACCGGCTTCCCCATCCGCGGCGGCACCGTCGCCGTGCACCGCAGCGAGTGTCCCGTCGCCGCGCGCATGGCCGCCTCGGGCCGCGCCAGGGTCGCCGTCCACTGGCGCTCCGACGCCCCCGTCACCGGCCACCGGGCCACCCTCTACGCCGAGGCGCTCGGCCGGCCCCGGCTGCTCGCCGACCTCACCGAGGTGATCGCCACCCAGGGCGTCGCCATCGTCTACGCCGCCGTGGAGCCGCCGCAGGAGCACCGCGTACGCCACACCTACACCGTCGAACTGCCCGACCCGGAAGCGCTGCCCGCCCTCATGCGCGCCATGCGCGCCGTCCCCGGTGTGTACGACGTGTACCGCGCCCAGGAGGCCGTGGCCGCCGCGCAGCCGTAGAGGAGTACCCGATCGGGTGGGGTGCTGACGTGCCGCCTTCGGGCGGGCACGGTGCGCTGATACCGGTATCCCATGATCGGATCCTTTGCGCGCCGTGCCACCGTCACCGCGGCGGCCGTGGTGGCGCTCACCGCGGCCGGACTGCCCGGCGACGCGACGCCCGCGGGGCTCGGTGACCGGCTCTACCCCGAACTCGGCAACCCCGGGTACGACGTCTACGACTACGACATCTCGTTCACCTACCGCGGCAACGACCGGCCCCTGGACACGGTGACCCGGGTCGACGCGCTCGCCACGGACACCCTCGACCGCTTCCACCTCGACTTCCGCGGCGACGTCCGTTCCGTCGAGGTCAACGGCCGCCGGGCGGCGTTCCGCACCTGGCGCGAGGAACTCGTCGTCACCCCCGCCTTCCCGGTACCGCGCGGCGACCGCCTGCGGGTGACCGTCGTCCACACCAGCGACCCCGCGGCCAAGGGCGACACCGGCTGGATCCGCACCAAGGACGGCCTGGCCATGGCCAACCAGGCAGCCGCCGCCCACACCGTCTTCCCCTGCAACGACCACCCCTCGGACAAGGCCCGCTTCGCCTTCCACGTCACCGCGCCGAACGACCTCACCGTCGTCGCAAACGGCCTGCCCGAGACGGCCGTCCGCAAGGGCCCCGTGACGACCTGGAACTACCGCACCGTCCACGTGATGGCCACCGAGCTCGCCCAGGTCTCCATCGGCCGCTCCGCGGTGCTGCGCCGCACCGGCCCCGGCGGCCTCCCGCTGCGCGACGTCGTCGGCTCCGCCGACCCCGACCGGGCCGAACTGGAGAAGCGCCTGGCGATGACCGCCGGGCAGATCGCGTGGATGGAGCAGCAGGTCGGTCCGTACCCCTTCGAGACGTACGGCATCCTCAGCGCCGACACCGTCACCGGCTTCGAGCTGGAGACCCAGACCCTCTCGCTCTTCGAGCGGCGGGTGCTGCTGTCCCGCGAGGCCGACGCGGCGCCGGTGATGGTGCACGAACTGGCCCACCAGTGGTTCGGCGACAGCGTCTCGCCCGCGACCTGGTCCGACCTGTGGCTCAACGAGGGGCACGCCACCTGGTACCAGTGGCGCTACGCCGCCGAGCACTACCACGAGCTCACGCTGGAGCAGCTCGCCAAGGCCGCATACGGCGCCGACGCGCGTCTGCGCCGCGACGGCGGCCCGGCCGCCGCCCCCAAGCCGCCCGGCGCCGACGGCAAGCTCGGCATCTTCCGCGGCAACGTCTACTACGGCGGAGCGCTCGTGCTGTACGCGCTGCGCCAGGAGATGGGCGCCGACGCCTTCCAGCGGCTGGAGCGGGCCTGGGTCGCCCGCCACCGCGACGGGGTCGCCTCCACCCGGGACTTCATCGCCCTCGCCTCCGAGGTCGCCGGCCGCGACCTGGGCGGCTTCCTCGGCGCCTGGCTCTACGGCCCGACCACGCCCCCGATGCCCGGCCACCCCGACTGGAAGCGCTCCGTGCCCGCCAAACCGGTGCACGGTCCCGCGCACCGGCGCAAGGCGGGGAAAGTCGCGTGACCCGGCGGCGACGACCGTGCGACCATCTAGGTGCGGCGACGGCGGCGTGCCCGGGCCGGGGGAATCCTCCGGGTCCGTGCGGCGTTGTCTCCGTACGAGGGGCGGGAGCCCCCCGTTCCCGTCGATCTTCCGAGCAAAGGATCCAATGACCTCCTCTTCCTCCTCTTCTTCTGCCCGCAGCCGCCAGCGCCTCCCCGAGAGCCTTCGGGCCGACGCCCTGATGGAAGAGGACGTCGCCTGGAGTCACGAGATCGACGGAGAGCGTGACGGCGACCAGTTCGACCGCTCCGAGCGAGCGTCGCTGCGCCGCGTCGCGGGCCTCTCCACCGAGCTCGAGGACATCACCGAGGTCGAGTACCGCCAGCTCCGCCTGGAGCGGGTCGTGCTCGTCGGGGTGTGGACGGACGGCACGGTCCAGGACGCCGAGAACTCCCTCGCGGAGCTCGCCGCCCTCGCCGAGACCGCCGGCGCCCTCGTCCTGGACGGTGTCATCCAGCGCCGTGACAAACCGGACCCGGCCACCTACATCGGTTCCGGCAAGGCCCAGGAGCTGCGCGACATCGTCATGGAGAGCGGTGCGGACACCGTGGTCTGCGACGGTGAACTCAGCCCCGGCCAGCTCATCCACCTCGAGGACGTCGTCAAGGTCAAGGTCGTCGACCGCACCGCGCTGATCCTCGACATCTTCGCCCAGCACGCCAAGAGCCGTGAGGGCAAGGCCCAGGTCTCGCTCGCGCAGATGCAGTACATGCTGCCGCGGCTGCGAGGCTGGGGTCAGTCGCTGTCCCGGCAGATGGGTGGCGGTGGCGCCGGCTCCTCGGGCGGCGGCATGGCGACCCGTGGTCCCGGTGAGACCAAGATCGAGACCGACCGGCGGCGCATCCGCGAGAAGATGGCCAAGATGCGCCGGGAGATCGCGGAGATGAAGACCAGCCGCGACCTGAAGCGCCAGGAGCGCAAGCGCCACAAGGTGCCCTCGGTGGCGATCGCCGGATACACCAACGCCGGCAAGTCCTCGCTGCTCAACCGGCTCACCGGCGCGGGCGTCCTGGTGGAGAACGCGCTGTTCGCCACCCTGGACCCGACCGTGCGCCGGGCGGAGACCCCGAGCGGCCGGCTCTACACCCTGGCCGACACCGTCGGTTTTGTGCGGCACCTGCCGCACCACCTGGTCGAGGCGTTCCGCTCCACCATGGAGGAGGTCGCCGAGGCCGACCTCATCCTGCACGTGGTGGACGGCTCGCACCCCAACCCGGACGAGCAGCTCGCCGCCGTGCGCGAGGTCTTCCGCGACGTCGGCGCGCTGGACGTGCCGGAGATCGTGGTGATCAACAAGGCGGACGCCGCCGACCCGGTGGTGCTGCAGTCCCTGCTGCGCCGCGAGAGGCACGCCATCGCCGTCTCCGCCCGCACCGGGCGGGGCATCGCGGAGCTGCTCGCCATGATCGACGACGAGCTGCCGCGGCCCGCCGTCGAGATCGAGGCCCTGGTGCCGTACACGCGCGGTGCGCTCGTCGCCCGCGTCCACGCGGACGGCGAGGTGCTCTCCGAGGAGCACACCGGCGAGGGCACCCTGCTCAAGGCGCGGGTGCACGACGAGCTCGCGGCGGAGCTCGAGCCGTTCGCGCTGGTCGCGCGCCGCTAGGCGGTACGCACGTACGAGGAGGGCCCGCCCCCGGCCGGGGGCGGGCCCTCCTCGTGTCCGGCGGCGGTGTCAGCCGCGGATCGCGTCGAAGACCTCCTCGGCCTCCGAGCCCAGGTGCGGTCCGGCCAGCCAGCGCGGACTGTCCTGCGGACCGATGGAGGTGTTGCTGACCAGGGCCGGCTTCCCGCCGGGCCCCCGGGCGAACCAGCCGCCGCCGGAGGAGCCCGCCGTCATGGTGCAGCCGAGCCAGTGCATGGTCGGCGCCCCCGGGTCCAGGGCGAGGCGGACCGGGTCGCCCGAGCAGTGGTACTGCTGGTAGCCGAAGCCGTCGAAGGGGGCCGCGGCGGGGTAGCCGCGGATGTCCATGGAGTCGATGCCGGCCGAGGTGGGCGCGTCGAACCAGACCGGCACCGACGCCCCGACCGTCTCCTCCAGCGACGTGCCGGAGTCCGGGTTGGTCACCTTCAGCACCGCGAAGTCGTAGGGGTAGGCGGAACTCGTCTCCGAGGACTCCCCGCCCCCGTCGATCCACTGCTGGGAGGTCCCCGCCTTCGTCGCCCACCACGTGCCGTAGGGGGCGAGCTGCTCCTTGGTGGCGCTCCGCAGCGCGGCGCCGCTCAGGCCCGTGTCGTTGAAGGACGGAACGAAGACGATGTTGCGGTACCAGCCGCCCCGGGCGCCCGCGTGCACGCAGTGCCCCGCCGTCCACACCAGGTTGCTGCGGCCCGGGTTGGCCGGGTCGCCGACCACGGTCGCCGAGCAGACCGCCTGGCCGTCGGGCATGTCGAAGAGCAGCTTGCCCGTCGCCGGGGAGGCCTGGTGGTACGGGGTCGAAAGGCGCTGCGCCCGGATCGCGGCGGGCTCGCGGTCGGTGGTGCCGTCGTCCACCCGCCCCAGGTCGGGCCGTTGCTCGTCGTCCGGGGTCCCGTCGGCGTTGCGGAGCCGGTCGGCGTCCCAGAGGTCCTTGATGATGGGATTGATGAAGTCGGCCGCGTCGCGCAGCCACTTGTCCTTGTCCCAGTCCTTCCAGCCGCCGTTCTTCAGTGCGTCGGCCCACTGGTCGAGGTCGTCGAGGCTGGTCGGGAGGGCCGTCGGCAGTTGGAGGCCGTCGTCACCGGCCGTCGCGCTGGGTGTCGGGCTCGGCTTGGCGTCGGCGTTGTCGTCGGACGGGCCGCAGGCGGTCGCGGTCACGGCGAGCAGGGCCGCGGCGACGGCGGCCACGGCCAACCGGCTTATCGGTGCCATGGGTTGTGGTCCCCCTGTTGTGAACATGTCGTCTGCCCGCTCAAGGGCAACCCCTCACTGTGCCCTCGAAGGGAGGACGGCGGGCGCCGCACCCGCGGTTCCTCGCCAGGATCTCGGCCCGAGACAGTTGCCGGTAAGCGCGTGCGTCGTTGGTAGCTCCGGGGACGGAGCAGCCGACACCGAGGAGTGAGCACGTGGCCGCCATGCCGAGCGCCAGGAGCCGACCGGCGGTGCACGAGGGCGGGTTCGACGACACCGAGGGCATCCTGCGGCGTCAGTCGGCGCGCGAGTCCGCCGCCCGCACCTACGCCCGCTCGCTGCCCGTCGTCCCCGTGCGCGCCCGCGGCATGACCGTCGAGGGCGCCGACGGCCGCCGCTACCTCGACTGCCTCTCCGGCGCCGGCACCCTCGCCCTCGGCCACAACCACCCCGTCGTCCTGGAGGCCATCCGCGCCGTCCTCGACTCCGGTGCCCCGCTCCACGTGCTGGACCTCGCCACCCCCGTCAAGGACGCCTTCACCACCGCGCTCTTCGATACCCTGCCGCGCGAACTCGCCGACCACGGACGCATCCAGTTCTGCGGCCCGGCCGGCACCGACGCGGTCGAGGCCGCCCTCAAGCTCGTCCGCACCGCCACCGGCCGCAGCGGACTGCTCGCCTTCTCCGGCGGCTACCACGGCATGACCGCCGCCGCCCTCGCCGCCACCGGGGACATCGCCGTGCGGGGCGCGGCCGGCGCCGCCGACGCCCGGATCACCCGGCTCCCCTACCCGTACGACTACCGCTGCCCGTTCGGCGTCGGCGGGGAACACGGCGCCGAACTCTCCGCCCGCCTGACGGAGAACCTGCTCGACGACCCCAAGGGCGGCATCCAGCCCCCCGCGGGCATGCTCCTCGAACCCGTCCAGGGCGAGGGCGGTGTCATCCCCGCCCCCGACACCTGGCTGCGGCGGATGCGCGACCTCACCGCGGCCCGCGGCATCCCGCTCATCGCCGACGAGGTGCAGACCGGCGTGGGGCGCACGGGGACCTTCTGGGCCGTCGAGCACAGCGGCGTCGTCCCGGACGTGATGGTGCTGTCCAAGGCGATCGGCGGCAGCCTCCCGCTCGCCGTCATCGTCTACCGCGAGGAACTCGACTCCTGGCAGCCCGGCGCCCACGCGGGCACCTTCCGCGGCAACCAGCTCGCCATGGCCGCGGGCACCGCCACCCTCGCCTACGTGCGGCGCAACGGCCTCGCCGAGCGCGCCGCCGAGCTCGGTGCCCGGATGCTCGCCCGGCTGCGGGCCCTGGCCGCGGAACACCCCTGCGTCGGCGACGTCCGCGGCCGCGGCCTCATGCTGGGCGTCGAACTCGTCGACCCGGACGCCGCCCCCGGCCCACGGGGCGTCCCCCCGACCGCGCCCCGCCTCGCGGCGGCCGTCCGGCGGGCCGCCCTCGACCGCGGCCTCATCGTCGAACTCGGCGGCCGCGACGCCGCCGTGATCCGGCTGCTGCCCCCGCTGACGATCACCGAAGAACAGTCAGAAGCCGTCCTCGACCGCCTCGCCGACGCCCTCGTCGCGGCGACCGCGGTCCGGGCGTGACCTCGTGCCCACCGGCCCCGCCCCGCGGCGGACCGCACCGGGCGCCGACCCCTCACGGAGCGAAGCGATGACCGTACGTCCCGGCGACGAAGCCACCGTGGCAGCCGTCCCCCAGCAGCGCGCCGCCACGGCCGAACTGCCGGGCCGGGCCGAACCGCCGGCCCACGCCGGGCTGCCCGGACCGTCCGCCCCGTCGTCCGGCGACGACCCGCTGGAGCAGGCGGATCCGTGGGCCGCCGCCGACGCGGCCGGCACGGAGGCCCTGCTGCGCTGCTGGGTCCGCGAGACGGGGCTGCCGCGGGAGCCGGACGGCCGCACCCTGCGCGTGCCGCTGCCCGCGAGCGGCGCGGAACTCCTCGTCCCGGTCCTGCACTGGTCGGCCGTCGGCCACCACCGCCTCGGCGCCCCGCGCCCCGCGGCAGGGGGCGCTCCGCTGGACGCCGTCACCCTCGCCGCGCTGCTCGCGCGGGAGGCCGCCGCGGCCGGCCCGGACGGGCCCGGCCTCGTCGCGCGGGTCGCCGACTCCGTACGCCAGACCGCCGCCTTCCTGTCCGCACGCCGCGCCCGCCCCGCCGCCCCCCGGGGAACCCACCCCTTCCTCGACGCCGAGCAGGCCCTCGTCCTGGGCCACCCGTTCCACCCCGCGCCCAAGGGCCGGGAAGGACTCACCGAGGCCGAGGCCGTGGTCTACGCCCCGGAAACGCGCGGGGCCTTCGCCCTGCACTGGCTGTCCGTGCACCGCTCGCTGCTGGCCACCGACTCCGCCTGGACCGAACGCGGCCGCCCGGTCCCCGCCGAGCACCTGCTGGCGGCCCTCGCCGGACCTGAACTCGCCCGGCGGCTCCCCGCCGGCACCGTGGCCCTGCCGCTCCACCCCTGGCAGGCCCGCGAGGTCGTCCACCGCCCGGCGGTGCGCGCACTGCTGGAGGCCGGGCTCCTCCACGACCTCGGCGCCGCGGGCGACCCCTGGCACCCCACGTCCTCGCTGCGCACGGTGTTCCGCCCGGGCGCCCCCGCGATGCTCAAGCTCTCGCTGGCCCTGCGGATCACCAACTCCCGCCGCGAGAACCTCCGCAAGGAACTCCACCGGGGCGTCGAGGTGCACCGGCTGCTCCGGGCCGGCCTCGCCGCGCGCTGGCACGCCGTGCACCCCGGGTTCGACATCGTCCGCGACCCCGCCTGGCTGGCGGTCGGCACCGCCGCCGGCGCCCCCGTACCCGGCCTCGACGTCGTCCTGCGGCACAACCCCTTCGGCCCCGGCGACGAGGTGCGCTGCCTCGCCGGGATCACGGCCCTGCGCCCCGCGCCGGACGGGGGCGCCCTGCGGTCCCGGCTCGGCGAACTGCTGGCCCGGCTCGCGTCGCGTACCGGTCGACCGGTGGCGGCCGTGGCCACCGAGTGGTTCCTGCGCTACCTGGACGCCGTGGTCCGGCCGGTGCTGTGGCTGGACGGCGAGGCGGGCATCGCCCTGGAGGCCCACCAGCAGAACACCCTGGTCGTCCTCGACGCCCACGGCTGGCCGGCCGGCGGCCGCTACCGCGACAACCAGGGCTACTACTTCCGCGAGTCCGCGCGCGCCGGGCTCACCGCCCTGCTGCCCGGGGCCGGCGGGAGCAGCGACACCTTCGTGGCCGACGCCGTGGCGGACGAGCGCTTCGCCTACTACCTCGGGGTCAACAACGTCCTCGGTCTGGTCGGCGCCCTGGGCTCCCAGCGCCTCGCCGACGAACGGGTGCTCCTCGCCGCCCTGCGCCGCTTCCTGGAGCAGGCCGCCCGCACCGGCCGCTCCGGCCTGCCCGCACGGCTGCTGGAGGAACCAGGGCTGCGCTGCAAGGCCAACCTCCTCACCCGGCTGCACGGGATGGACGAGCTGGCCGGCCCCGTCGACACCCAGTCCGTCTACGTCACCGTCCCCAACCCCCTCACCGCCTGACGAGAGGAGGCCGCGACCACCGTGGCGACCGCCGACCCCACCCGCGCCCCCGTGGGCGCGCCCGCGACCGCCGACCCCCGGGACCCCGGTGCCGGGAACGCCGACGACACCCTCGACCTGGAACTGCCGCCCGAGCTCCGCGCGCTCCTCGACGAGGACGTCACCGCCGACGACCGCGCCGGCGGCCCGGCCCCGCTCGACGACCTCCTCGACGGCGTCGCCGACTGGGGCCCGGTCGGCACCCCCGCGGGCACCTTCCAGCTCGTCCCCGTACGCCCCGAGCGCGACCTCCCGGTCATCACCCACTGGATGAACGACCCCGCCGTCGCGGAGTTCTGGGACCTCGCGGGCCGGCCCGAGGTCGCCGAGCGGCACCTGCGCGCCCAGCTCGACGGCGACGGGCGCAGCATGCCCTGCGTCGGGGTCCTCGACGGGGTGCCCATGAGCTACTGGGAGGTGTACCGCGCCGACCTCGACGCGGTGGCCCGCTTCTACCCGGCCCGCCCCCACGACACCGGGCTCCACCTGCTCATCGGTCCCGTCGCCGACCGGGCCCGCGGCCTCGGCGGCACCCTGCTGCGGGCCGTCGCCGACCACGCCCTGCGGCAGCGCCCCCGGTGCACCCGGGTGATCGCCGAGCCCGACCTGCGCAACACCCCGTCCGTGGCCGCCTTCCTCGCCGCGGGCTTCCGCTTCTCCGCGGAGGTCGAGCTGCCCGGCAAGCGGGCCGCGCTGCTGGTCCGCGACCGCGCGCTGCGTCACGTCCTGTGACCGGCCGCGCCGCGGGCGGGCGGGCGCCGGTACGTGCGGTGGCGACCGCGGTGTCAGTGCCGCCCCGTAGGCTGGTTGCCCTATGACACAGCCCGCGAAGCCCGCCCTCACCGACCTCCTCCACGCCGCCGTCACCGCGGTCGGCGGAGTGGAGCGCCCCGGCCAGGTCACCATGGCCGAAGCCGTCGCCGAAGCCGTCGACAGCGGCTCCCACCTGCTGGTCCAGGCCGGCACCGGAACCGGCAAGTCGCTGGGCTACCTGGTGCCCGCGCTGGCGCAGGGCGAACGGGTCGTGGTGGCCACCGCGACCCTGGCCCTGCAGCGCCAGCTCGTCGAGCGCGACCTGCCGCGCACCGTCACCGCGCTGCAGCCGCTGCTGCGCCGCGAGCCGCAGTTCGCGATGCTCAAGGGCCGCTCCAACTACCTGTGCCTGCACCGGCTCCACGAGGGCGTGCCGCAGGACGAGGGCGACGGGCTCTTCGACCAGTTCGAGGCCGCGGCGCCGACCAGCAAGCTCGGCCAGGACCTGCTCCGGCTGCGCGATTGGTCGGACGAGACGGAGAGCGGCGACCGCGACGACCTGACCCCCGGCGTCTCCGACCGCGCCTGGCAGCAGGTCTCGGTGACCTCCCGCGAGTGCCTGGGCGCCTCGCGCTGCGCCTACGGCGCCGAGTGCTTCGCGGAGGCGGCGCGCGAGCGCGCCAAGCTCGCCGACGTCGTGGTCACCAACCACGCGCTGCTGGCCATCGACGCCCTGGAGGGCGCGCCCGTCCTGCCCAGCCACGAGGTGCTGGTCGTCGACGAGGCCCATGAACTGGTCTCGCGCGTCACCGGCGTCGCCACGGGCGAGCTCACCCCCGGCAGGGTCAACCGGACGGTGAAGCTCGCGGCCAAGCTGGTCAACGAGAAGGCCGCGGACGCCCTGATGAGCGCGTCGGAGGGCTTCGAGCGGCTCATGGAGCTGGCCCTCCCCGGGCGTCTGGAGGAGCTGCCCGAGGATCTCCGCTACGCCCTGATGGCGCTGCGCGACGCCTGCCGTCAGGTCATCACCTCGCTCGGCGAGACCCGTGACCGCTCCGTGCAGGACGAGGACGCCGTGCGGAAGATGGCCCTCGCCGCCACGGAGAACGTCCACGAGGTCGCCGAGCGCATTGTGGAGGGCTCCGAGTACGACGTCGTCTGGTACGAGCGCCACGACCGCTTCGGTGCCTCGCTGCGGGTCGCCCCGCTCAGCGTCTCCGGACTGCTGCGGGAGAAGCTGTTCACCGAGCGCTCCGTCGTCCTGACCTCGGCCACGCTGCGGCTCGGCGGCGACTTCAACGGGGTCGCGGCCTCGCTCGGACTGGCGCCGGAGGGCACCGTGGCCGCCGAGGGCGAGGAGGAGCCCCCGGTGTGGAAGGGCGTCGACGTCGGCTCGCCCTTCGACTACCCCCGGCAGGGCATCCTCTATGTCGCCCGGCATCTGTCGCAGCCCGGCCGGGACAGCGGCCGCGAGGACATGCTGGACGAGCTCGCGGAGCTGATCGAGGCCGCGGGCGGTCGTACGCTCGGGCTGTTCTCGTCCATGCGTGCGGCCCAGGGCGCCGCCGAGGCGCTGCGCGGCCGCATCGACCACCCGGTCCTGCTGCAGGGCGAGGAGACCCTGGGCGAGCTGATCCGCCGCTTCGCCTCCGACGCCCGCACGTGCCTGTTCGGCACCCTCTCGCTCTGGCAGGGCGTGGACGTGCCCGGGCCGAACTGCCAGTTGGTCGTCATGGACCGGATCCCGTTCCCCCGCCCCGACGACCCGCTGATGAGCGCGCGCCAGAAGGCGGTGGAGGACAGGGGCGGCAACGGGTTCATGGCGGTCGCCGCCACGCATGCGGCCCTGCTCATGGCGCAGGGCGCCGGCCGGCTGGTGCGGGCCTCCGGGGACCGCGGGGTCGTCGCCGTCCTCGACCCCCGGCTGGTGACGGCCCGCTACGGCGGCTTCATCAAGGCCTCGATGCCGGACTTCTGGCAGACGACCGACCGCAACCAGGTCCGCCGTTCGCTGGCCGCCATCGACGCCGCCGCCTCGGCGGCCGAGTGACGCCACCGGGCACCCCCGGCAGAGCACGACAGCAGCCCCGGCACACAACGGGGCCCCGGAACCGGCGCAGAGGTTCCGGGGCCCGGTCACGGGCGGGTCCTTGGCTCAGACCCGGCGCAGCACCGCCACCACCTTGCCGAGGATGGTCGCCTCGTCACCGGCGATGGGCTGGTACGCGGCGTTGTGCGGCATCAGCCACACATGCCCGTCCTCGCGCTTGAAGCGCTTGACCGTGGCCTCGCCCTCGATCATCGCGGCGACGATGTCGCCGTTCTCCGCGACCGGCTGACGGCGCACGGTCACCCAGTCGCCGTCGCAGATGGCGGCCTCGATCATCGAGTCGCCGACGACCTTCAGGACGAACAGCTCGCCGTCGCCCACCAGCTGGCGGGGGAGCGGGAACACGTCCTCCACGGACTCCTCGGCGAGGATCGGGCCACCGGCGGCGATCCGGCCCACCAGGGGGACGTACGACGCGGACGGCTTGCCCGCGGTGTCCGTGGGCTGCGCCTGCGCGGAGTCGGACGCCCGCACCTCGTAAGCGCGGGGCCGGTGCGGGTCACGCCGGAGGAAGCCCTTGCGCTCCAGCGCCATGAGCTGATGGGCGACCGACGAGGTGCTCGACAGCCCGACGGCCTGGCCGATCTCGCGCATGGACGGCGGGTATCCGCGCCGCTGGACGGAATCCCGGATCACCTCGATGACGCGCCTTTGGCGGTCGGTGAGTCCGGAACTGTCCGCCCGGATTCCTGGAGGTCGTCCGGGTAGCGCTCGCGCGGGCTTTGGCGTCTCGTCGTTCATCGCTTCCATCGGGCGTAGCCGGTCCTGGGGGCGGTCATGGGCGGTCAATGTGGCGCTGTCGGCGGTGGTGGTCACGGCGGCCCCTCTCGAGATGTTCTCCCTAGTAGGACAACGGTAGTTGCTTTCGAAAGGTTGCGCCAAACACACGTTCGAGTGAATTTGCGCGGATCCAGTGACGCGATCAAGGTGTAGATGGTATTGATCGAATATGATTTCGAATTCATCCCGCATTCGGGATCCGAACGCCGTTTCCCCGGGCCGGTATTGCCGTGTCGCCCCCGTCCGCCCGCCCGGTTCCATGATGCGCGAGCCGTGACGATCCGTACACCCAGTGTGTCACCCGCGCCCCGGCTCTCCCGGGAGGCCGCGCGTCGCGTAGGCTCCCGTCCCGTCGGCGGGCCGCGACACGCGGTCCGCGCGATGGGCGCATATGGCCGCCACGCCACCAGATCTAGTGGTTGGATGGGGTCCAGCCCCCACAAGTAGTGGTCCCTGGGTCATCAAGCCCTTCCGGATCGCCTATGCTTGTGGCTGCTTCGGGGGGTCGTGACCGGCCCCTCGGGCTCAGAAGTCGTGCGCTCACCGTGGGTGAGGGAGGGAGAGGGAAACGATGCACTGCCCCTTCTGCCGACACCCCGACAGCCGCGTCGTCGACAGCCGGACCACCGACGACGGCACCTCGATCCGTCGTCGCCGGCAGTGTCCCGACTGCGGCCGCCGCTTCACCACCGTGGAGACGGCCTCGCTGATGGTGATCAAGCGCAGCGGGGTCACCGAACCCTTCAGCCGTAACAAGGTCATCGCCGGAGTCCGCAAGGCCTGCCAGGGGCGGCCCGTCACCGAGGACGCCCTCGCCCAGCTCGGGCAGCGCGTCGAGGAGGCGGTGCGTGCCACGGGCAGCGCCGAGCTGTCGACCCACGACGTCGGACTGGCCATACTCGGCCCGCTGAAGGACCTGGACCTGGTCGCCTACCTCCGCTTCGCCTCCGTCTACCGGGCCTTCGACTCGCTCGAGGACTTCGAGACGGCGATCGCCGAGCTGCGCGACCAGGGGCCACCGGACGACACCGGTGGGCGGGACCGGGACGGAGCCGTCCCGACCGCCGCCGTCGCCGCAGAGTAGCGGCGGCACACCGGTACGAGACTTGCCGGGCACCCGGGGGGTGTACCGGCCGTGAGAGACACAGACGCGGGAAGACCGCGGCGCTTCAGGGCGTTTTACCTGTAATGCCTGTAATGGGAGGCGGCACATGACAGAGACGACGAGCGGCCCGGCACGGAGTTCCCGAGCCAAGGCCGGCAAGGCGGCCGCGGCGGCTCCGGCCGCCAAGGGCCTGCGCATCGAGCGCATCCACACCACCCCGGGGACGCACCCCTACGACGAGGTGGTCTGGGAGCGCCGTGACGTCGTCATGACCAACTGGCGCGACGGCTCGATCAACTTCGAGCAGCGCGGCGTGGAGTTCCCCGACTTCTGGTCGGTGAACGCGGTCAACATCGTCACCAGCAAGTACTTCCGCGGTGCCGTCGGATCCCCGCAGCGCGAGAGCAGCCTCCGCCAGCTGATCGACCGCGTGGTCACGACGTACCGCAAGGCCGGCGAGGACCACGGCTACTTCGCGTCGCCCGCCGATGCGGAGATCTTCGAGCACGAGCTCACCTGGGCCCTGCTCCACCAGGTCTTCAGCTTCAACTCCCCGGTCTGGTTCAACGTCGGCACCGCCCAGCCGCAGCAGGTCTCGGCCTGCTTCATCCTCTCGGTCGACGACTCCATGGAGTCCATCCTCGACTGGTACAAGGAAGAGGGGATGATCTTCAAGGGCGGTTCCGGCGCGGGCCTGAACCTCTCCCGCATCCGCTCCTCCAAGGAGCTGCTCTCCTCCGGCGGCAACGCCTCCGGCCCGGTCTCCTTCATGCGCGGCGCGGACGCCTCCGCCGGCACCATCAAGTCCGGCGGTGCCACCCGCCGCGCGGCCAAGATGGTCGTCCTGGACGTCGACCACCCCGACGTCGAGGCCTTCATCGAGACCAAGGTGAAGGAGGAGGAGAAGATCCGCGCCCTGCGCGACGCGGGCTTCGACATGGACCTGGGCGGCGACGACATCGCGTCCGTCCAGTACCAGAACGCCAACAACTCCGTCCGCGTGAACGAAGAGTTCATGAAGGCGTACGAGAACGGCGAGAAGTTCGGCCTGCGCGCCCGGATGACCGGCGAGGTCATCGAGGAGATCGACGCCAAGGCGCTCTTCCGCAGGCTGGCGGAGGCCGCCTGGGCCTGCGCCGACCCCGGCATCCAGTACGACGACGTCATCAACCACTGGCACACCACGCCGGAGACCGGCCGCATCACCGCGTCCAACCCCTGCAGCGAGTACATGCACCTGGACAACTCGTCCTGCAACCTCGCCTCGCTCAACCTGATGAAGTTCCTCGACGACGACGGCAAGGGCAACCAGCGCTTCGACGCCGTGCGCTTCGCCAAGGTCGTCGAGCTCGTCATCACCGCGATGGACATCTCCATCTCCTTCGCGGACTTCCCGACGCAGAAGATCGGCGAGACCACCCGCGCCTTCCGCCAGCTGGGCGTCGGCTACGCCAACCTCGGCGCGCTGCTCATGGCGACCGGCCACGCCTACGACTCCGAGGGCGGCCGCGCGCTGGCCGGTGCCATCACCTCCCTGATGACCGGCACCTCGTACAAGCGCTCCGCGGAGCTCGCCGAGGTCGTCGGCCCGTACGACGGCTACGCCCGCAACGCCACCGCCCACAAGCGCGTCATGAAGCAGCACTCCGACGCCAACGCGGTCGCCACGCGGATGGACGACCTGGACTCCCCGGTCTGGGCCGCGGCCACCGAGGCCTGGCAGGACGTCCTGCGCCTCGGCGAGAAGAACGGATTCCGCAACGCGCAGGCCTCCCTGCTGGCCCCGACCGGCACCATCGGCCTGATGATGGACTGCGACACCACCGGGATCGAGCCGGACCTCGCCCTGGTCAAGTTCAAGAAGCTGGTCGGCGGCGGCTCCATGCAGATCGTGAACAACACGGTCCCGCAGGCCCTGCACCGCCTGGGCTACCAGCAGGAGCAGATCGAGGCGATCGTCGCCCACATCTCCGAGCACGGCAGCGTCATCGACGCGCCCGGCCTGAAGTCCGAGCACTACGAGGTCTTCGACTGCGCCATGGGCGAGCGCTCCATCGCGCCGATGGGCCACGTCCGGATGATGGCCGCGACCCAGCCGTTCCTGTCCGGCGCCATCTCCAAGACGGTCAACATGCCGGAGTCGGCGACCGTCGAGGAGATCGAGGAGATCTACTACGAGGGCTGGAAGCTCGGCCTGAAGGCGCTCGCGATCTACCGCGACAACTGCAAGGTCGGCCAGCCGCTCTCCGCCAAGAAGAAGGCGGACGAGAAGAAGGCCGAGACGGTGCAGGCCCCCGCCCCCGCCGCGGTCGAGAAGGTCGTCGAGTACCGCCCGGTCCGCCGCCGGCTCCCCAAGGGCCGTCCGGGGATCACCACCTCCTTCACGGTGGGTGGCGCCGAGGGCTACATGACCGCCAACTCCTACCCGGACGACGGTCTGGGCGAGGTCTTCCTGAAGATGTCCAAGCAGGGTTCGACCCTCGCGGGCATGATGGACGCCTTCTCCATCGCCGTCTCGGTCGGCCTGCAGTACGGCGTGCCGCTGGAGACCTACGTCTCGAAGTTCACCAACATGCGCTTCGAGCCGGCCGGTCTCACGGACGACCCGGACGTGCGGATGGCGCAGTCGATCGTCGACTACATCTTCCGCCGCCTGGCGCTGGACTTCCTGCCCTTCGAGACCCGCTCCGCCCTCGGCATCCACTCCGCCGAGGAGCGCCAGCGCCACCTCGACACGGGCTCGTACGAGCCCGCCGCCGAGGAGGTCGACGTCGAGGGCCTGGCGCAGTCCGCCCCGCGCCAGACCGAGGCGCCCAAGCCGGCCGTCACGGCCACGCCCGAGGCCGTCGCGGTGACCCCGGCGCCGAAGACCGCGCACAACTCCACGGAGCTGCTGGAGATCCAGCTCGGCCTCAACGCCGACGCCCCGCTGTGCTTCTCCTGCGGCACGAAGATGCGCCGCGCGGGCAGCTGCTACCTCTGCGAGGGCTGCGGCTCCACCAGCGGCTGCAGCTGACGCGGTGGCCGGCCTGATGGCCGAAGCCCGGTAGTGCCTGGTGGCGAGGGGGATCCGGATGCGTTCCGGATCCCCCTCGCGGGCTTTCGCCCGGGGGTTGCGGAGCCGCCGCGAAAACCCTTTGTCGGACCGCGGCGAGCCCTACTACTTTCGGGAGGCCGTGCGAGAGAACGAGGAGGTGGTACCCGTGAACGCAGTATCGACATGGGTGCTCCCCTCCGGGGTCACGGTCGAGCGGTAGGTCGTCCGGGAGCGCCGTTCACGAGCACTCCCGAAAGGCACGACCATGCGATTCACATCCGAGCAGCGCCTCGACGACGGCGTCCTCGAGCGCGAATTCACCCGCGGCGAGATCCCCGGCACCCTGTGGACGCCTGAATCTGCCGCACCCACCCCGCTGATCCTGATGGCCCACAACAACGGCCTGCCCAGGGCGGATCCCCGGCTGGTGGCCCGGGCCCGGTACACCGCGCCGCGCGGCTACGCGGTGGCCACCATCGACGCGGCCGGGTGCGGTGACCGGCCCCGTTCCGCCGCCGACGAGCAGGCCCGTGCCGACCTCCGGCGGGCGATGCAGGCCGGCGAGCCGGTCGACGAGATCTTCGAGTCCTTCGTCGGCCCCTTGGTCGACAACGCGGCCCCGGAATGGCGGACCACGCTGGACGCCCTCCTTGAGCTGCCCGGGATCGGCGGCCGGTCGGATACTCCGGGGGGTGGACCGCCCTCGGCATCCGGCTGGCGGTGGTCGAACCGCGCATCGCGGCCGCAGGTTTCTTCGCCGGGGGGTACGTGCCTATCTGGGCGGGCACACCGGCACCCCGTGGTTCGAGCTTGAGGACGGACTCCGGTTCTTCGACCGGCACCTGAGGTGAGGCCGGGCCGGCGGCGGACGGTAGGCGGTGCCGGCCAGGACGCCGCTCGTCGAGGACAGGTCCCGGCCCTCCTCGATGGCGGTGGCCGGCAGATGATCCCCGGTACGCCGGATCCGGTACTCCCACGCGTGTCCTCCCGAAGCACACCGCTTCGGGAGGACATGCGGCGTTAAGGAGCCAGCCGGTGGCCGTGCCCTAGCTAGGGGTCCGCCCCTGCGCATCATTGGAAGACGATGGCCTGGATACCACATCGTGCACGACACGTCGACGACCGATGCTGGTCGGGGTTTCTCGCGAGGACGACCTGTCGTGCCTTCCGTAGTAGGTGACTTTTTCCATTTCGATGACCGTCCTTTCGGTAAGCCGTGGCAGTTCTCGGCGGCGAGGCCTAGTTAGCCGTGGTTACGAGGTGTGCGACGGTGGGCGTGGCGTGGTATCGGTCGGGTTTGCCGCTCGGGCCGTGCCGAATTCTCCTGTCGAGGTCATCTCAAAGAGGGTGATTTAGACGGCTGCGCGCTGACCCGCCATGGGTCGGGCCTTGGTGGCCTGGACCGGTTGTCGTTCTGGTCGCCGAGGTGTCGGGGGCCAAATACAGTCGGGGCCGTCATGCGGGAAACGCCCTCCAGTGTTTGCATAAGCCATGCGAGCCCTGTGGCCGCCGCTGGCAAGCTAGGTGCACTCCGTGACGGTATCCACGATGTACATCTCGCTCTGGGTGGACCCTTCGCAATAGCTGGTGAGTTCCTACTCGCATTGGCCAGCTATCTTTCCGAGGAGCGTGCATCTATGCACGCAGGCTTGAGGGAGTTGGGTGGGGGGCAGGGGGCTCTGGGCCAGGAGCCACCTCGTGCCGCCGTCGGCAGGTTCGAACCACGCAGAGCGTTCCCTACAGTCCTTACTACACTGCGCCCTACGGTGTGTATCCGCATTCAGTGATGTGTTGTCGCAGGTCATCCCACACACCAGCCGTTGGTCGACGCCTCGACAGCCCCTTTGTTTCTGCTCCTCCTGGTGTTGTGTGTCAGTGGGTGGTGGTGCAGTGGACGTGCAGGACTTCATGGGTGGTGCCCCAGGTGCCCGCCCCAGCCCTTGTCTCCCGCTCCCGCTGTGGCGGTGCGGAGACGGTCCCGCGGGTGGGATGGGCGGAGGCCGCGAGCCGTAGAGAGGTGAACGTGCATGACGAGCGCGAAGCAGTGGCGGTTTGGGTCGACGGCGCGAACGCGGAGTCTCGTGCTGTTGGCGCTTGGGGTGGTGAAAGTCGCTACGGCTGCGCAATTGCGCCAGCTGATTCTGCCGGGCACTGTCGACACTCAGACTGTCCGTAATGCATGCAAAGATCTGCGAGATGCTCGGCTAGCGGAGTCGATCGGCAAAGTGAGCGGCACGAATTCTCTAGGGCGGCCGGTTAGCGAGCATCTGTGGAACCTCACCGCGGTCGGATTGAAGGCGGCGGCGACGGAACTGGATCGGGTGCCTGGCGAGATGGGCGGGACCGCGCGAGCGGCAGCCAAGGTCGGCGCGACGCATGCGGTTAAGGTGACCGATGCGATTGATGCTTTCCTGCAGACGCCGTTGCAGCAGACTCGACCGGTTGTACGCCATATGACACAGAACGCCGGCCGCCCGGTGAGGCCGCTGCCTGTCAGGCCTCCGGGACTGGGCACGCTACGTGGCTGGCAGACCGAGGTCGCTCTTCCCGTTACTGGTACCTTCACCGCACCGGGCAAGGGAAGTCTGCGCGCTGACGCGGTCCTGACCGCGCCGGAGGACGGTTTACCGGTGCTGTTCGTGGAGGTGGACAACGGCACGGAACCGCCCGCTAGGGTGGCAGACAAGATTGCACGCTACCGCCGTTTCTTCCAGCGCACCGTGAAAAGCCACAGCGGGCTGGTGGTCCCCCTCTGGTCCACGTTCTGGCAGGCTTCCGGTCGCGACGGCCTGCCTCCCGTGGCGTTTGTCTTCACGAAACAGGTCGGTCGCACCGCGATGCAAGCGCGCATCCAAGAGGTCGCTCGTCTGTCCAGGGAGCATTGGCAAGGCATCTGGCATTCCGGCTATCACACCCCGTACGACGAGGACGGGGACGGCTACAGGGACTATGCACAGGTGGTGCCTGTCCTGGCCACCACACTGGACCGGCTGCGGCAGGACGGCCCACGCGGGACGATCTGGTGGCGCTTCGACCACGGCTCAGCCCAGGCTCTCGCGGAAGCCCTTTTCAACTTCGACGACATCCATGCCTACATCCGCCGAGAGGAACAACGTCACGCAGCCCGGCGAGCCGCCGAGGAGGAAGAAGAACGCCGGCAGGAGGACAAGTACAGGCAATGGGAGGCATCGCTGTGGTCATGCCCCTCCTGCGGCGGCGACGTCGACCCGGAAGATAGCCCTGGCTTGATCCGCGGCGATGAATGCCTGCACTGCCGTACGCAGCGCGAAATCATTGCGACTGAAAGAGCTCAAGGGGAGGCCGAGTTGGATCAGCGGCACGGCAACAGGCTGTTCGGCTGGCTCAACGGCTGATGCGACCTCTGCGCGTGGGGTGGATGCGTGCCCAGCGGCGGGCGCTTACCAGCGCTGGGAGTCCTTCGTGATCACCTTCTGGTGAACTTGGGCGAAGCGAGGAAGGCGAAGCGGTCTGCTTGCTCAAGGCCAGACCATCCGCGATGAGATCACCGATCTACTTCATTATTGAGTCCGCTCGCGCCGCAGTATCACCAGCGCGAGCACGGAGGTCGTGACGAGCAGGACTGCGCCCGTGCCGAATGCGAGGCGAAAGCGGGCGGTGACGGCGGACGCAGCGTCGTGCCCATCGGCGCCGAGGGCGTCCGTCCGGGAGCCGGCGAGGGTGGACACTGCTGTCAGTGGTGCACCACCGCAGGGCCCAGCGAAGCCGGACGGGGACCACAAGTGTTCGCCCCACAGGTACTTGTTGATGTGAGTATGGAAGTCCTGGCGTAGGCGGCGGGCTGAGACGCCTTTGAGGCTGCCGACGAGCCGGGACAGGGCCACGGACGGCAGGTGGTGTACGAGAAGGTGCACGTGGTCGTTCTCGCCGTTGAACTCCCGCAACTCCCCCGCCGAAGTCCTCGCAGACCTTGCGCACGATTCCTCGCACCCGGTGAGGATTGTGTCGGTGAAAACCCTTTGTCGGTACTTGGGTATTAGGGCCAAGTGGGCATGGAAGAGGTGCGGATAACGCTTCCACCGCTGTGTACATCGGGGTATGGATCCCAGCGTGGTGATATAGATCAATGATAGAGTTGCGTGTGTGAAGGTTGTGGTACAGGTCAAGTTGGCGCCGGATGCCACCCAGGCGTCGGCGCTCTTGGTGACCCTGCACGCGGCCAACGACGCGGCGAACTGGGTATCCCAGGTCGCGTACGAGCGGGGCGTGCCGCGCGAGTATGAGTTGCGTAAGCACACCTACGTTCAGCTCAAAGAGCGTGGGTTCGGTGCACAAGCAGCCCAACATGTGATCAAGAAGGTGCGCGATGCGTACAGCACGCTTCACGCCAGCCTCCGTACCGGGAATCTGGGCCGTGAGGGTTCCAAGCGAAGGATCAAGGCCGAGTCTAAGCCGATCGCTTTCCGGCCTGAGGCAGCCCAGCCGTACGATGACCGTTGCCTGTCCTGGCAGTATGACGCCCGCACCGTGTCGATCTGGACCCTTCACGGCCGAATCAAGGGCTTACGGTTCGCCTGTTCCCCAGAGGCGTTGAAGACACTTCAGAAGTATCGCAAGGGTGAGAGCGACTTGCTCGAACGCGACGGGATATTTTACTTGATCGCCACGTGCGAGGTGCCCGAGGCCGAGCAGTACGAGCCGGACGCCTTCATCGGTGTGGATCTAGGTATCGTCAACATCGCCACTACGTCCACCGGTTACCAGGCTGCCGGACGATGCTTGAATCGGTACCGCAAGCGGCAACTGACCCTACGCAAAAAGCTGCAGACAAAAGGTACCAAGTCCGCGAAGCGGCGACTGAAGGCCCGTGCTCGCGCGGAAGCGCGGCACGTCAAGAACACCAATCACATCATTGCCAAGACGATCGTGACCGAGGCTGAACGCACCGGATGTGGCCTGTCCCTGGAAGAACTCAAGGGCATCCGCATCCGGGTACGGCTCCGTAAGCCCCAACGGGTTGCACTCCACACCTGGGCCTTCGCCCAACTCGGAGACTTCATCGTCTACAAAGCACGCCGGGCCGGAGTCCCGGTCATTTTTGTCGACCCCGCGTATTCCTCCAAGGAATGTGCTCAGTGTGGGCACGTCGACCGGCTCAACCGGATTTCCCAAGCCAAGTTCGCATGCCGGTCGTGTGGCGTCGTTGCGCACGCGGACCGGAACGCTTCCCACGTCATCGCACGTCGCGGTGAGAGCGTGTGGACTGCGGGGCGTGAGTCACGCGTCCCGGCCGCCCAGCTCAGAAGCTGAACGGCTCAGACGCGGGAGGTTCCCTCACAGCCAGTGGGGCTCTACCCGCAAGCCTGGTTCTTTAGTGCCAGGTAGTTGACGGGAGTTGGTCCTCCGATGGTCGGGAGGGCCGCCGGCGGGCCATAGGATGGCGCGGTGCTGGTGAAGTGGATTCGCTGCGGAATCGTCGATCGTGCCGGATTCGAGCGCGGGCAGCGGAAATGGGCCAACGGGCTCATGGGGGAGCCGGGGTTCCGGGGGCAGGGTGGCGGCTGGAGCCGCAGCCAGCCGGGCGTCGCGCACCTCTTCGCGTTCTGGGAGGACCGCGAGTACTACGACGCTTTCATGGCCGGCGCGCACGACCGCCTCGCGGCCGCCCAGGCCGGCACCTACGAGAGCCTCGGCGTCAAGCTCTTCGAGCACCGCCTGGACGTCAAGGTCGGCTTCCGCCCCCGCTTCGCCGACAGTGACCTGCTGCGGCTGGCGCACTGCAAGGTGCGGCCGGACCGCGTCGAGCACTTCGTGCTGATGCAGGAGAAGGTCTGGAACCCGGCCATGGCCGGCTCCCCGGGGATGCTGCGCGGGGTCTTCGCGCAGGGACCCGCGTCCGACTTCCTGGTGCTGTCCATGTGGGACTCGGCGTCCGAGCACGCCAAGTACCGGGACGGCTCCATCCTGCGACTGTCCGAACGTGCCGATCTCGACGCCGACGTCCTCACCGTCGCCGGTGACGTCGTCGACCTGGAACAGACCTGGTCGATATGACGGCGCGGCGACCGGGGACCGCCCCGGGAGCCGCCGCGGTCAGCCCTTCCCGCTCTGTGCGGGGCGGGTGATCACCGAGAAGTACGCGCCGTGCGGGTCGTCGAGCACGGCGACCCGCCCGACGTGCTCGAGGTCGAACGGCGGCACGGAGACGCTGCCCCCGAGCTCGGTGGCTCGCGCGGCGGCCGCGTCAGTGTCGGCGACGGAGAAGTAGTGCATCCAGTGCTGGGGTATCTCCTGCGGCCAGGCGTCGTTCATCAGCAGGATGCCGCCGAACTTCCGGTCCGTTCCCTCCACTTCGAGCTCGGTGTACGAGCTGTCCCCGGCGAACGGGTGCGTCTCGCCCGTCCAGCCGAAGACGTTGCGGTAGAAGGCGCGGGAGCCGTCCACGTCCCGGGTGTTGAGCTCGATCCAGCACAGCGCGCCCGGCTCGTCGAGCAGGCCCGCGCCGCTGAACCGGCCCGGCTGCCACGCGGCGAACTCCGCCCCGTGCGGGTCCGTGAACTGCGCGAAGCTGCCCTGGTCGAAGACCGCCATCGGCGGTACGCACACCGAGCCGCCCGCCGCCTCGACCGCCTTGGCCGTGTCGGTCACGTCGCTCGTGGCCATGTAGGTGATCCACCGCGGCCGGTCGCCCTCGGCCATCACGGGCCCGACGGCGGCCACGTGCTCGCCGCGCAGGCTGAAGAAGGTGTATCCCCCGGCCTCCGGAGGGCCCGCCTGGGAGTCCCAGCCGAACAGGCCGCCGTAGAACGCACGGGAGGCCTCGATGTCGGGACTGCTCAGATCGGTCCAGCAGGGTGTGCCGGGAACGAACGACGTGGTCTTCATGGCGGCCTCCAACCGTGGCGCGCGAACGCGCCCCCCTCTTCATGCTGAGTCTGAGGTACGCCACTGACAATCGGGGGCGGGACGCCCGGCCTGTGGACGGAGCCGGCTACCGTCGCCCGGGGCCCGTGGCAGGCCTGCGGCGGGGCCTGCCCAGGGCTCCGCCGGGGACCGCCGCGACCTTGCTCGCGCGTACGAATTACAGTGAGGCCATGGCCCGACCGCGTCGCATAGTGCTCATCAGGCACGGAGAGTCCCAGGGCAATGCCGACGACACGATCTACGAGCGGGTGCCCGACCACGCGCTGACCCTCACCACGAGAGGTGAGGAGCAGGCCCGCGCGGCGGGCCGGGAGCTTCGGGAGCTGTTCGGCGAGGAGCGGGTGCAGGCCTTCGTCTCGCCATACCGCCGGACGCATCAGACCTTCCACCTGCTCGGCCTCGAGCCGTGCCGTACCCGCGCCAAGGAGGAGCCCCGGCTGCGCGAGCAGGACTGGGGGAACTACCAGGACGCCGAGGACGTGCAGCGGCAGCGCAAGGCCAGGGACGCCTACGGCCACTTCTTCTACCGCTTCGCCCAGGGCGAGTCCGGGGCGGACGTCTACGACCGCGTCGGGTCCTTCCTGGAGACGCTCTACCGCGCCTTCGACAAGCCCGAGTTCCCGCCGAACGTCCTGCTCGTCACGCACGGGCTCACCATGCGGCTGTTCTGCATGCGGTGGTTCCACTGGACCGTCGACGAGTTCGAGTGCCTGTCGAACCCCGACAACGGTGAGACGCGGATGCTGCTGGCCGAGCCCGACGGCCGGTACCGGCTCGACCGGCCCTTCGCCCGCTGGCGGACCACCGACTCCGACCTGGCGCGATATCACGGGTGAGATTGCGCACAGGACGATTGACCCGGGTGGCACCGGATGTCAGAGTTCTCCCGCCATGACCGCTGACCCCCATGACCTCCCACGCCGCCGCGCGCTGTCCAGCCTGCGCGGTCTCGCCCTGGGCGACGCCCTCGGGTCCCAGTTCTTCGTGCCGGCGCACTACCCGGCACTGCAGGGCCGCACGCTGCCGCCGGGAACCTGGCAGTGGACGGACGACACCGAGATGGCGTGCTCGGTCGTCGCGGTCCTGGACTCGCACGGCGCCGTCGACCAGGACACCCTGGCCGCCTCCTTCGCGGCACACCACGACTTCGACCGCGGCTACGGTCCCGGCGTGAACCGGATGCTGCGGCTGATCCGGCAGGAAGGCGCCGACTGGCGCACGCTCGCCGCCGAGATGTTCAACGGCCAGGGTTCCTGGGGCAACGGCGCCGCCATGCGCGTGGCGCCCCTGGGCGCCTGGTACGCGGGCGAGCCGGAGAAGGCCGCCGAGCAGGCCGAACTGTCGGCGTACACCACCCACCAGCACCGCGAGGCCGTCGTCGGTGCGATGGCCGTCGCGGCCGCCGCCTCGCTCGCCGCGGACCCGGCCGGCCCCGGCGACCCCGCGGACCTCATCACCCGCGTCGTGGCGCTGCTGCCGCGCAGCGCCGTGCACGCCGGGCTGCGCCGCGCCGTCGACATGCTCGACTACGACGACGTGGCCACCGTCGCGGCCGTCCTCGGCAACGGCCGCCGCACCAGTGCGCACGACACCGTCCCCTTCGCCCTGTGGTCCGCCGCCCGGGGCCTGGGCGACTACGAGGGCGCCTTCTGGACCACCGCCCGCGCGGGCGGTGACGTGGACACCACCTGCGCCATCGTCGGCGGGATCATCGCCGCCGGCGCCGGTGGCGAGCCCCCGCGGGAGTGGCAGGAGCGGTGTGAGCCCCTGCCGGAATGGCTGCCCGCCGGCTGAGCCGCGCCCCGGCCCGCTCGCGGGCCTCCCAACCCTCTGCATTGTCACGGCCCTGTCACAGACTGCGCCCTCGGGCCCGTACCGCGTTCGCGCAGCTCGTCGGCGCGCCTAGCCTGTCGGCCACGCCGTCCGGCCGATCTTCGCCGGACGCGCAGTCGAGCACCGGTCCCGCGCGCAGCCCCCGGGCGCCGTGCGACCGGCGGGGAGGGGTTCTCATGTCCGACACGCCGTCCGACGCCGCGCCGACGGCGCAGGCGTCCGCGCAGGCACATCCGCAGGCACCGCTGCAGAAGCACGGTCCACCCGTCCATCCGGCGCCGCCGTACCCGCGTCCCTGGACGCCTCCGCCACCGCCCCCGCCGCCGGCGTGGGTGATCGCGAGCCGGTCGCGGAAGCCACGCCCCGCACGCCCCGCCGTGCTGTGGACGGCGCTGCTCACCGGTGTGCTGGCCGCGGTCCTGCTGCGCGGCGGCCTGGGGATCAACCTGTTGCTGGTGAGCGTGCCCGCCGCGGCCGCGGCCGCGGTCGCCGCCCTCGACCACGGACGGCGGCTGCGGCCCTGGTCGGCCCTGTGGGCGGTGGCAGGCCTGACGCTGCTGCTCGTCCCGGCACTGCGGGACGCCTGGTGGCCGTCGTTCCTGGCCGTCGTCGCCGCCGCCTTCCTGGGCTCGCTGGCCCTGCACGGCGGACGCCGCTGGCCGGGCGTCCTGCTCGGCGGCGCCGGGCTGTGGTTCGCTCCGGCGTCCGCGATCGGCTGGGCGCTGCGCGGGCTGCGCGAGCGGTCCGCCCACGACCGGAGCCGGCTGCTGCCGATGCTGAAGACCGTCGGCGTGACCGTCGTGCTCCTGGTCGTCTTCGGCGCGCTCTTCGCGGGGGCCGACGCGGCGTTCGCCGACCTGCTGGGCGACCTCATGCCCGATGTGACCGTCACCGACCTCCCCCTGCGCGTCCTGCTCCTCCTCGTCGGGACGCTGTTCGCCCTCAGCGCGGCGTGGACCGCCGCGGCGCCGCGCCGCTGGGACCGGATCGAGGTGAAACCGGGACGCGCGCGCCGGCGCGCCGAGTGGGCACTGCCCTTGGTCGTCCTCGCCGCGCTGTTCGCGGCCTTCAACGCCGTCCAGCTGGCGGTGCTGTTCGGCGGCTACGAGAAGGTGCTGGCCAAGACCGGCCTGACCTACGCGCAGTACGCCCGGCAGGGTTTTTGGCAGCTGCTCGTCGTCACCCTGCTCACCGTGGTGGTCATCGCCCTCGCGCAGCGCTGGGCGCCGCGCGGTACCGACCGCGACCGCGTGCTCGTGCGCTCCGTCCTCGGCACGATCTGCGTGCTGACCCTGGTCGTGGTCGCCTCCGCGCTGCGTCGCATGGATTTGTACGTCGACGCGTACGGGCTGACCCGGCTGCGGATCTCGGTGGCGGGGGTGGAGCTGTGGCTCGGGCTGCTGATCGTCCTGGTCATGGCGGCCGGGGTGTTCGGCGCGCGCTGGCTGCCGCGCGCCGTGGCGGTGAGCGCCGCGGCGTCCGTCCTCGCCTTCGGGCTGCTGTCGCCCGACGCCCTCATCGCCGACCAGCAGGTGAGCCGCTACGAGAGCACCGGCAAGATCGACCTGGAGTACCTGCGGCACCTCTCCGCGGACGCCGTCCCGGAGCTGGACCGGCTGCCGGAGCCGCAGCGCTCCTGCGCCCTGGAGATGATCGTCGAACACCTCTACGAGGACGGCACCGAGGCCTGGTTCACCACCAGTCTGGGTGAGGTCCGGGCGCGGTCGCTGCTCGACGGGCGCCCGCCGCAGACCGGCGGCCGGCCGTGCGACGCGGCGGGGCTGCCGGGCTTCTACGACGAGTGGGGCGACCCGGTCTTCCCGTGAGGTGGAACGCCGTGTGCCGCCGCCCCGGCCTCCCCTCGGACCGGGCGGCGGCGCCGGCGTCAGGCCGCGGGCACGCCCGCGCTGCCGCTGAGCGCCTCCAGGTCGCTCTTGCGGACCCGGATCACGAACAACGCCGTGACCAGGGCGAGCGCGACGAGCCCCACGGCCGCGTAGAACGCGGTCGAGATGCCGTGCGCGAGGACCTCGTGGCCCCACGGCGGCGGCAGTTCGTGCGTCCGCTGGAAGGCGGCCTGCTGCTCCCGGGTGGAGTGGGCCAGGAAGTCCGGGACGAGACCGGTGGCCTTGTCGCGGCTCGCGGTGCCGAACACCGTCACCAGGATGGACAGTCCGAGCGAACCACCCACCTGCTGCATCGCGTTCAGGAGCCCGGAGGCGGCCCCCGCCTCGTGCTGGGCGACGCCGGAGACGGCCGTCAGCGTCAGCGTGACGAAGTTCAGGCCCATTCCGAAGCCGAAGAGCAGCATGGGACCGAGCACCCCGCCCACGTAGCTGCTGCCGGGGTCGATCAGCGTCAGCCACGCCATCCCGGAACCGGTCAGCGCCGAGCCGGCCACGAGGAACGGCTTCGGCCCGAGCACCGGCAGGAAGCGGGTGGACAGCCCTGCCCCGGTCACGATCGCCGCGGTGACCGGGAGGAAGGCGAAGCCCGCCGCGATGGGGCTGTAGCCGAGCACGTTCTGCACGAAGATGACGATGAAGAAGAACATCCCGAACATGGCCGCGGCCAGGCTCAGCATCATCAGGTAGGTGCCGGAGCGGTTGCGGTCGGCGAACATCCGCAGCGGGGTGATCGGTTCCCGGGCCCGCCGTTCGATGACCACGAAGGCACCGAGCAGCACGACGGCGGCCGCGAACGAGGACACGGTCAGGGTGTCCCGCCAGCCCGAGTGGGCGGCGCGGATGAAGCCGTAGACCAGCGAGGCCATGCCGAGCGTCGAGGTGACGGCTCCGGCGACGTCGAACCGCCCGGGGTGCCGCTGCGACTCGCTGATGAAGCGCGGTGCCAGGAAGGCGATCAGCAGGCCGATCGGCACGTTGACGAAGAACACCCAGCGCCAGTCGAGCCAGTCGGTGAGCATGCCGCCGGCCAGCAGGCCCACGGCGCCGCCGCCCGCGGAGACCGCGGCGAACACGCCGAAGGCCCGGTTGCGCGCCGGGCCCTCGGGGAAGTTGGTGGTGATGAGGGCGAGCGAGGTCGGCGAGGCTATCGCGCCGCCGACGCCCTGCAGGGAGCGTGCGGCGAGCAGTTGCCACGGCTCCTGGGCGAAGCCTCCGAGGAGGGAGGCGAGGGAGAACAGCAGGATGCCGAAGACGAACACCCTGCGCCGTCCGAGGATGTCGCCCGCGCGCCCGCCGAGCAGCAGCAGACCGCCGAAGGTGAGCGTGTAGGCGTTGAGCACCCAGGACAGGTCGGTGGTGGAGAAGGAGAGCGCGTCCTGGATGTGCGGGAGCGCGATGTTCACAATGGTGGCGTCCAGCACGACCATGAGCTGGCAGGCCGCGATCACCGCGAGTGCGATGCCCGGCCTGCCGTCGCGTCGCGCGGCTCCGGGCTTTCGTGGTGAGGTGAGTTGCCCAGTCGTCACGAGGTCCCCCAGTCGGTGACTTAGTGAACGGTCGCGTTCACTGTGTACGACACTAGGGTGATGGTGGTAGTGAACGCAAGCGTTCACTAGAGAGTGAATGAGAAGGTGCCATGACCATGTCGCAGGGAGCGGGGACCCGCCGTCGCGGGCCCGTTCTGGAGCGGGCGATCCTCGGAGCCGCTCTGGAGCAGCTCAGCACGGTGGGCTGGCGAGGGCTGACCATGGAGGGCGTCGCAGCCGGCGCCCAGACCGGCAAGGCGGCCGTCTACCGCCGCTGGCCGTCCAAGCAGGCCCTCGTCGCCGACGCCCTGCAGACGGCCTTCCCCGAGGTCCCCGACGTCCCGGACCTGGGCGGCCTGCGGGAGGACCTGGTCTTCCTCGTGCTGCGGATGCGCGAGGCGATGTACTCGCGCGGCGGGCTCGCCCTGCGCTCGGTGATCGACGAGTGCGACCAGGAAGCCGCCCACTGCTTCGTACGGCTGATCATGGAAGGGGTCGTCGAACCCACCAAGCACCGCATCCTGGACGTGGTCCGGCGCGGCATCGAGCGCGGTGAGGTGCGGCCCGACGCCACCGGTGACATCGTCGCCGACGTGGTGCCCGCGCTGATGATGTACCGGTCGAAGATCGGCGGCCGGGAGATCACCGAGGAGGACCTGATCGAGGTCGTCGACCAGGTGATGCTGCCGCTGCTGCGCCCCTGACGCGGTCGCCGGGCCGGCCCGCTCGCGACCTGCGGCCGTGCTCCCCGACCTGCTCCCGGCCGGTCCAACGCGGGAGCGTAGGCTAAGCCTTGCCATGGTCCACGAACCCCCCACCCACACCGTCGAGCGCTCGCTGCGCGCGACCCTCGGCGCCAAGGTCATCGCGGGCGTCGACGAGGTCGGACGGGGCGCCTGGGCCGGTCCCGTCACCGTGTGCGCGGCCGTCACCGGGCTGCGACGGCCCCCCGACGGCCTCACCGACTCCAAGCTGCTCACCGTCAAGCGCCGTACCGCGCTCGCCGGTGCGCTCACCGGATGGGTGAACTCCTTCGCGCTCGGCGACGCCTCCCCGGAGGAGATCGACGCACTGGGGATGACCGCCGCGCTGCGGCTCGCCGCCACGCGCGCCCTGGACGCCCTGCCCGTGCGTCCGGACGCGGTGATACTCGACGGCAAGCACGACTACCTCGGGGGTCCCTGGCGTGTGCGCACGGTCATCAAGGGCGACCGCTCGTGCGTGGCCGTGGCGGCCGCGTCCGTGATCGCCAAGGTGCGACGGGACGCGATGATGGCGGAACTGGGCGTCGACTATGCTCCGTTCGGCTTCGAGGACAATGCCGGGTACCCTTCGCCGGTGCACCGGGCGGCACTGGAGGAGCTGGGGCCCACCCCCCTCCATCGGCTGTCCTGGGCATATCTCGATACGCTGCCGCGTTGGCAGCACTTGAAGAAGGTCCGGGAGACCGTGGAGGCGGGGGAGACGGGTGAGCAACTCGGGTTCGACTTCTGAGCCGAGTTGTGACCTACCCGCCGCTGCGTTGTTCCGGTGCATTTGATAGACATCAGCACATGCCTCTCACCCCCGAGGAGCCTCAGATTCACGAGAGTGTCCCGGGTCCCCGCGTAGCCCCGGCCGCCGGCCGGCCCGCGCCGACCCCCCGTCCCGGACCGGGACGGCCCGGCCCCGTCCTCTTTACACATCCCCGCCCCCCCGAAACCCCCCCAACCCCC
>NZ_JARAVK010000620.1:0-639 GCF_033792765.1 Streptomyces sp. PA03-6a
CCGCTCGGCGGTGACCTGGTCGTCCACTCGCAACACACTGTTACGGGCATCGAGAACGGGGGGCATGGTGCCGGGCTTCGTCTTGCTGCGCCTGCGCGCGCACCGGCTGCTACTCGCCGCCGCATTGTTGTCCGTCGTCCTGACCACCTGCGCCGTGGCCGCGCTGGCCGCGTTCAGCGGCGCGGTCGGGGACGCGGGGCTGCGGCGCGCGCTGCAGGGGCCGTCGGCCGCCAGGACACAGATCGACGTGACGTCGGAGGTGGCCGAGCAGGACGCCGGGCGGCTGGACTCCCGCGTGCGCAAGACCCTCGCGGGGGCCTACGACGGGCTGCCGGTGCGGGTCTCGTCCAGCACCCGCTCCGGTGCGTACGGACTGCCGCAGGACTCGCGCCCGGCGGACGCGCCGCGCTCGGACAATCCGGACCTCACGCTGCTCGCCACGTTCGACCGGTCCCGGGTGACCATGGTCGAGGGGACCTTCCCCGACGCGCCGCAGGCCGAAGGCCCGGTGCCGGTCGCGCTGCCCGACACGGCCGCGAAGGCCCTCGGCGTGACGCCGGGGGACGTGATCACGCTCGCCGACCGGCGGAACGGGCCGCCGCTGCGCGTACGGCTGACCGGCCTGTACCGCCCCACGGA
>NZ_JARAVK010000621.1:0-638 GCF_033792765.1 Streptomyces sp. PA03-6a
CACTGGATCCTGAGGATCTGAGAACGGACATCTCGTGGCCATGAAGAACTATCCGCCGCAGTTCAAGGCGGACGCGGTCGCGCTGTACCAGTCGCGGCCCGAGGCGACGATTCGGCAGGTCGCTGCCGATCTGGGGATCAATCCCGAGACCCTCCGGAACTGGGTCAGGGCAGCCGGAGCGAGCCGGCCGCGAGGACGCCGCACGGAGGCACTGGCCGAGCCGCCCACACCGCTGGAGGCGGAGAACGCGGCCCTGCGCAAGAAGGTCCGCGAGTTGGAAGAAGAGCGGGAGATCCTGCGGAAGGCGGCCACGTATTTCGCCGGGGAGACGCGCTGGTGAACCGCTTCCAGTTCGTCGCCGACCACCAGCGCCGTTATGGCGTGAAGCGGCTGTGCACCATCCTCGGCATCGCCCGCTCCAGCTACTACTACTGGCGCGCGACCGCTGCGGACCGGGCTGCCCGGCGGGCGTCCGACGCTCGTCTTGCTGCCCGGATACGGGTTGTGCACCGCGGGTCGGACGGCACCTACGGCGTCCCCAGGATCACCGCCGAGCTTCGCGAGGAGGGCGAGCGGGTCAACCACAAGCGGATCGCGCGCGTGATGCGGCGCATCAATCTCGCGGGAGTCCGGCTGCG
>NZ_JARAVK010000622.1:0-632 GCF_033792765.1 Streptomyces sp. PA03-6a
GGCCCTCGGCGTGACGCCGGGGGACGTGATCACGCTCGCCGACCGGCGGAACGGGCCGCCGCTGCGCGTACGGCTGACCGGCCTGTACCGCCCCACGGATCCGTCCGCGCTGTACTGGCGGCTGGACCCGATGGCCGGGCGCGGCGTGCGGACGCTGTCGTTCACCACCTACGGCCCGATGCTCACCGATCCCCGGGCTTTTGCTTCGGGCGCGGTGCCTGCGACCGAGGTCCAGTGGACCGCGGGAGCGGACTTCTCGGCCATGACCGCCGGCCGGCTCGACAGCGTCGGTCAGGACGTCCGGCGCACGGTGGGCCAGTTGGACGACAAGCAGCTGGACGGGAAGACGACGGCGAGCAGCGAGCTGCCCGCCCTGGCGGCCGACCTGAGCCGCAATCTGCTGGTGAGCCGTTCGACGCTGCTCATCAGCGCGTTGCAGCTGATCGTCCTCGCGGGCCTGGCGCTGATGCTCGTCGCCGGCCTGCTCGCCAGCGAGCGCTCCGAGGAGACCGCCCAGCTGCGGGCCCGCGGCAGCTCCCGGTCCCGCATCGCGGGCCTGGCCTCCGCCGAGGCACTGCTGCTGGCGCTGCCCGCCGCCGTGCTGGCACCGCTGTTGGCCGGTCCGCTGGTGC
>NZ_JARAVK010000623.1:0-625 GCF_033792765.1 Streptomyces sp. PA03-6a
CCCGTGGACCCCCCGGTTCCCCGTTCCCCCCGGCGTCAGGCGACCAGCTCGCCGAACGCCGCCTCCTCGTCGACGCCCGCGCTGAGCGTCTCGTCCTCACGCAGCCGGCGCAGGGAGCGCCAGATGCTGCTCTTCACCGTGCCGACGCTGATGCCGAGGATCTCGGCGATCTCCGGGTCGGTGCGGCCCTCGTAGTAACGGAGCACCAGCATCGTGCGCTGCGGCTCCGGGAGCTTGGCCAGCGCCTGCCACAGCACGGCCCGCAGCTCGGTGCCGCGCATCGCGTCCGTCTCGCCCGCCGTCTCCGGCAGCTCCTCGGTCGGGTACTCGTTGAGCTTGCGGCGCCGCCAGGCGCTGATGTGCAGGTTGGTCATGGTCCGGCGCAGGTAACCGCCGACGGCGGCCTTGTCGCTGATCCGGTCCCAGGCCCGGTAGGTGGAGAACAGCGCGCTCTGCAGCAGGTCCTCCGCCTCGAAGCGGTCGCCCGTCAGGTGGTAGGCGGTCGCGTACAGGGAGGCCCGGCGCTCCTGGACGTAGGCGGTGAAGTCCGCGTCCGCCGTGAAGCACCGCTCCCCCGGGATCTCCCGGGCCCCCGTGGCCTCCCTGTACGCGACCGCCTACCACC
>NZ_JARAVK010000624.1:0-622 GCF_033792765.1 Streptomyces sp. PA03-6a
AGTCTCCCACCTATCCTACACAAGCCGAACCGAACACCAATATCAAGCTGTAGTAAAGGTCCCGGGGTCTTTCCGTCCTGCTGCGCGAAACGAGCATCTTTACTCGTAGTGCAATTTCACCGGGCCTGTGGTTGAGACAGTCGAGAAGTCGTTACGCCATTCGTGCAGGTCGGAACTTACCCGACAAGGAATTTCGCTACCTTAGGATGGTTATAGTTACCACCGCCGTTTACTGGCGCTTAAGTTCTCAGCTTCGCCCCACCGAAATGGAGCTAACCGGTCCCCTTAACGTTCCAGCACCGGGCAGGCGTCAGTCCGTATACATCGCCTTACGGCTTCGCACGGACCTGTGTTTTTAGTAAACAGTCGCTTCTCGCTGGTCTCTGCGGCCACCACCAGCTCAGGGAGCAAGTCCCCTCACCAGCAATGGCCCCCCTTCTCCCGAAGTTACGGGGGCATTTTGCCGAGTTCCTTAACCACAGTTCACCCGAACGCCTCGGTATTCTCTACCTGACCACCTGAGTCGGTTTAGGGTACGGGCCGCCATGAAACTCGCTAGAGGCTTTTCTCGACAGCATAGGATCATCCACTTCACCACAATCGGCTCGGCATCAGGTCTCAG
>NZ_JARAVK010000625.1:0-610 GCF_033792765.1 Streptomyces sp. PA03-6a
CGTGCTCACCGAGCAGGGCTGGGAGACCATACGCGAGGTTGCCCCGCACCATGTCGCGGCCGTCCGGGAACACTTCATCGACCTACTTCCCGCCGACCTCCCCGCCGCACTATGCAAGGCCCTCGCCCCGGTGGCGGAACACCTGCGTGCGTAGTCGATCCAGACGGTGCGGTGTTCGGTGTCGACCAGGTACCAGATGCGGCCGCCGGCGGTGACCTCGATCTGCCAGCGGTCCATGGCCACGCCGCGGTGGGTGCCGTGGGCGAGTTCGCCCTTGAGCCGGTGGTGACGCTCGGTCCTGGTCACCGGGACCGGGTCGGTGCACATCAGCACCCAGGCGGCACGGGTGTTGCCCGGCGCTTGAGCTGACAGCTGGTCCCAGCCCTTGGCGGCCTCGCCGGTGGCGAACCGGACGTCCCATTCACCCTCGCCCGGCGGAGGGGCTGCACGGTCCCCGCGCTTGGGGCTCACGCGGCAGCCCCGGGCTCCGGCACCGGACCGTGGTCGTCTGCGGAGTCGGAGCTCAGCGCGGCATACAGCTCGGGGTCGGCGTGGACTTCGGCGGTGTGCCGCCACTCGGTGATGAGCTGGGCCACCGCCGCGGTGTTGT
>NZ_JARAVK010000626.1:0-604 GCF_033792765.1 Streptomyces sp. PA03-6a
TGGGGGTACCTCACCCCGCTGGAGATCCGACAGCGACACGAGCAAGAACACACCCTCGCAGCGTAAGCAACGAGTGTCCGAGATCACGGGGAAACTTCATAGTGACATTGCCGGTCGTGGTTGTTTAGCGGCTTACGGTCCTGCGTCATCTGCTGCTCGGCGCGCGTTGCACGATCGCGGGCGTCAGAAGCTATCTGCTCCAGCTCCGGCGAGTCGGCAGCCAGTCGCTCCAGTAGATCTGCCCGTCGATATAGATAGGCGAGCCGCTCTACAGGGCCGCAGACCCTGTAGTGCTCCGCATCCCGGATTACACCGTAGACATCCCAAAATAGATCCTCTGTCATGTGGACACTCTTGCATCATGGCCTGGTAGCTCTTTCAGTAGCCCAGCCGCCACCTACGTCTTTCGGCGCGGGTTTTCGATTATGTGTCGCGGGTTTTCTATGCGCCTGGTTGGTGTCGGGTTATGGGGTTCTGGCCGGTGATGGTGGCTTCGGGGATGGCGGATAGGGTGCTCGGTTGGTGTGGGCTGCTGGTGTGGTGTGGCCCCTGAGCATTGCCGGGAATGCCGGGATTTTATCGCCCGGGGTTTGCGGTGTCGTAT
>NZ_JARAVK010000627.1:0-597 GCF_033792765.1 Streptomyces sp. PA03-6a
GGATGCCACACCAGCGGTTGGCGGCGACGGCGGCGGTGTGGTGGATGATTCCGATGCCACGTTGGTGGACGGTGACCTGGGTATCGACGAGAAGAGAGTAGGGTCTGGCCAGGGTGCTGTGATAGGGCCTGATGGCGGGGTGAGGAAGGTTCTTGCCTGGCTGGACGGGCAAAGCAGTCACACCGATTCCTACAAGGCGGCGTTGCTGGACCCGGACAGCCGGTTCCCGGCCGTGGTCACCGCGAATCCCGTCACGATCCCGGCTGGCGTGCCCTTGCCGCCCGGTGAACGAGCCGCTGTTGAAGACCTGGTCGGCAGGTGGCTGTCCGGCGAGAAAAGTACTGCGGGCTGGACCTCCCGTGACTGGAACACTGTCGCGAGGGCCCGCCGTGCCGGTGAAGCGGCCGTGGCTACCGCCGTCTTGCGGGTAGTGGAAGCCCATAATCCTCATTCGTTCCGCCGCTACCGCACGGCGCTGGACCCGGCGCATGCCAGCGGCAACCCGCTACTGGTGGCCGGCAGGCTTTTGCGGGCCGACGACGACCTGATGGGACACCGGGGTATCGATGTCTTCGGCTTGGGATGGCGGGCGCTGTC
>NZ_JARAVK010000628.1:0-594 GCF_033792765.1 Streptomyces sp. PA03-6a
GGGGCGGACAGCAGGGCTGCCAGCTGGTCGCGCAGGGCCCGCTGGGCGTCCAGCACCTCCCGGTGGGCCTCCAGCATCTCGCTGCGCAGCCCGCGCACGAGCGCGGCGGTGCTCTCCTGCCGGGGCGGCTGTACGGGCAGCGGCGCCCCGAAGATGGCCGGGCCCGGCGGCTCCTGCGGCTCCACGACCGGCACCGGCGGGGCGGCCGCGGCTACGGTCGCGGTCACGGCGGCGGCCGGGATCATCGTGATCGGCTCCCGCTCCAGCACGAGCGCTGGTGCGGGCGGCTGTGCGGCGGGGCTGATCGACATCGCGGTGTCCCATTCCGTGGCGGATTCGGCACCCACGGCGTTCGCCGGGGCGGGGATGACGTTCCCGGTGGACGGCCCGGACGCCCCACCGTGCGTACGGCCCGCGACGGGCACCGGCGCCTCGGTGGAAGCGGGTGCGACGGGCTCCGCGACGGCGGGCACGGATGCGTTGGCCTGCGGCGTCTCCGTACCGGGAACTGTCTCTTAAACACCACTCCGAGACCACGATACCTCTCGACATCCTGTATGCAGCTTTCTACATGAAAAAACAAAACAAAAAAGA
>NZ_JARAVK010000062.1:0-41547 GCF_033792765.1 Streptomyces sp. PA03-6a
ACCCACCCCCGCAACCCTTCGCAAGGCCCATGGATCTGTTCTCCCTCACCCTGTTCGGGTCGGTCTTCGTCACGCTCTTCGTGATCATGGACCCGCCCGGGATCACCCCGATCTTCCTCGCCCTCACCTCCGGCCGCGCGGCCAAGGTCCAGCGCCGTATGGCCTGGCAGGCCGCCACCGTCGCGCTGGGCGTCATCACCGTCTTCGGCATCTGCGGCCAGCAGATCCTGGACTACCTGCACGTCTCGGTGCCGGCCCTGATGATCGCCGGCGGTCTGCTCCTGCTGCTCATCGCCCTCGACCTGCTCACCGGCAAGGCGGACGAGCCCACCCAGACCAAGGACGTCAACGTCGCGCTGGTGCCGCTCGGCATGCCGCTGCTCGCCGGGCCGGGCGCGATCGTGACGGTGATCCTCGCGGTGCAGCGCGCGCACGGGTTCGGGCAGCAGCTGTCGGTGTGGGTCGCCATCGTCGCGATGCACGTGGTGCTCTGGCTGACGATGCGTTACTCACTGGTGATCATCCGTCTGATCAAGGACGGCGGTGTGGTGCTGGTCACCCGGCTCTCCGGCATGCTGCTCTCCGCGATCGCGGTGCAGCAGATCGCCAACGGGGTCTTCGGCTTCATCCGCGGCGAGGGCTGACGGACCGTCGGCGGCATCCGGACGCGACAAGGGCCCCGTACCGTGGTGTACGGGGCCCTTCGCGTTCATGGCGTCCGGCCGTGCGGCCACGCCGGGGTGACGGGGCCTTACTGGGCCGGGCGGATGTAGATGCGCTGGCCGATCGCGGCGGCCTGCTGGACGATCTGGTCGACGGAGGCGGCGTCCACGACCGTGCAGTCGACGGCGCGACCGTCCTGGTCGTTGAGGCGCATGATCTCGAAGCGCATGGTGTTCACGGCTTCTCCCTTCGTCCGGGCACTCCTCCATTGGAGTACGGGGCTGCTTCGCAGCCGTTACTTGCCTGGGTCATTCATGTATCAACAACAGTTGCCCCCGCGAAAACCTTCCCTGTCCTAAAGAAAATTTTTCCCACGCATCTACCGGCGGGTAGCCACCGGTACCGGCGGTCCTGGTTCCGGTTGTGTGTGCGGACGGAACCGCCGGACAATGTGATCTCTATGAACGACGACGCCCTTTCCGCCATCGCCGCCGGCATCGAGCGCACGAACGAGCTCCTGCAGCGGGTGCTCGCCGAGGTCGCCACGACCCCGGCGACCCACGCCGTGTTCGTCGACGCCGGGTACGTGTACGCCGCGGCCGGTCGCCTCGTCGCGGGCACCGAGGACCGGAGGGCCTTCGAACTCGACGCCGAGGGCATCATCGAGGCCTTCATCGACCGGGCCCGCACCCTCTTCGCCGACAGCCGGCTGCTGCGCGTCTACTGGTACGACGGCGCCCGCCGCCGCATCCACACCGCCGAGCAGGAACGCATCGCCGAGCTCCCCGACGTCAAGGTGCGGCTCGGCAACCTCAACGCCAGCCGCCAGCAGAAGGGCGTCGACTCGCTGATCCGCAGCGACCTGGAGTCACTGGCCCGGCACCGTGCCATCAGCGACGCCGTCCTGATCGGCGGCGACGAGGACCTGGTCTCCGCGGTCGAGGCCGCCCAGGGCTACGGCGCCCGTGTCCACCTGTGGGGCATCGAGGCCGCCGACGGCCGCAACCAGGCCGACCCCCTGCTGTGGGAGGTCGACAGCCTGCGCACCCTCGACCTCGACTTCTGCAAGCCGTACATCACCCGGCGCACGGCCCCCGTCTACGGCGACGCGCCGATCCCCACCGGGCCCATCCCGACCCGTGAGGACGTGCACTTCGTCGGGGCCCGGGTCGCCTCGCAGTGGCTGGCCACGCGCGGCCGGGACTCCCTGGCCGAGCTGCTGCCCGGCCACCCGTACCTGCCGCCCGCCTACGACCAGGAACTGCTCGTCGAGGCCGAGGGCATGCTCAACATCTCGCTGCGCGGCCATGCGGATCTGCGGCGCGTGCTGCGCGACGGCTTCTGGGAGCACCTGCAGGCGCGGCTCTAACCCCAGAAGCCGGTCAGCGCGCCGGCAGTGCGGGCCGGCTGCTCGGCGTTGGGGGAGTGCTCGGCCCCCTCGATCACCACGCGGCGGGCGCCCAGGCGCTCGGCCATCGCGTCCAGCCACGGCACGGGCCAGGCGTAGTCCACCGCGCCGGAGAGCACCAGCTTCGGCAGGGGCACGGCCGCGAGTTCCGCCACCCGGTCCGGCTCGTCGAGCAGCTGCCGGCCGGTGGCCGTCAACTGCTCGGGCGCCGTCGCCAGCCAGCGGCGGTGCAGGAACTCCTCGACCGCGCCCTCGGCGTTCGCCGTGCCTTCGAGGTCCTCGGCGTCCAGCTCGCGCATCGCGCGCCACACGCCCTCCATGTCCATCGCGGACAGCGCCTCGAGCAGCAGCTTCGTACGGGCCTGCTGGGCGGGTTCGATGGCGGCCGGGCCGGAGCTCATGAGGGTGAGCGACGCCCAGGGCAGGGCGGCGCCGTCGCCGTGCTCGGCCAGGACGGCGGCGCGGACGACCAGGCCGCCCATCGAGTGCCCCAGCAGGTGCACCGGCTCGCCGGGAGCGGTGCCCAGTGCCGCGGTCTGCGCGACGACGTCGGCGGCCAGCTCGGCCTGTGCGTACGCCGCCTCGTCCCGCGGGCCCGGGGACTCGTGCTGGCCCCGGCCGTCCACGGCGACCGTGCGGTAGCCGGCGGCCGCGAGCGGTTCGAGCAGCGCGACGAAGTCCTCCTTGCTGCCCGTGAACCCGGGCACCAGCAGGGCGGTGCCGCGCCGCGGCGTGCCGGCCGGCGGGACGGCGTCCAGCACGGCGAAGGGGCCGCGGGCCGTCTCCAGGCGGTACGCGGTGGCGTTCTCGGGCAGCGTCAGGAACGGCGGTCGGCTCATGCGCCGAGGCTAGCCCGGCCGGGTTTCCCCCACACGACGCGGGCCCCGACCTCCGACGCCGCGCGGGCGAACGCCGACGGCCGGGCGCCCACGAGGGGCGCCCGGCCGTCCGGGTACGGGTGTCGCGTCAGCCGGTGGCCTCGTCGGCCGGCTTCGCCGTCCGCGTGCGGCGACGGCGGCGGACGGTCTTGGCCGCGCCTTCGCCCTCCGCGGGAGCCGCTTCCGGGGTCGCCGCCTCGGCGGCGGCCGGAGTCTCGGCACCGGCGGCGGCGCCGGACCGCGTACGGCGACGGCGGGGGGCCGGGACCTCCTCGGCCACCGGAGCGGCGGCCGCGACGGTCTCGGTGCCCGAGGTGCCCGAGGTGCCCGAGGTGCCCGACGCGCCGGAGGTGCCCGTGCCCGTACGGGTGCGGCGACGGCGGCGCGGAGCCGCGGCCTCGGCGGCCGGGGCCTCGACGGTCTCGACGGCCGCCTCCGCCTCGGCGGACGCCCCGTCGAGCGCCTGTCCGCCGCGGGTGCGGCGGCGCTGGCGCGGCGTACGGGTGCGGGCCGGACGCTCCTCCGCCTCGGCCGAGGCGGCCGGGCCGGACTTGCGGCCACCACGGCCGCGCCCGCGGCCGCCGGTCTCGCCGAGGTCCTCGATCTCCTCCGCGTCGAGGCCGGCCCGGGTGCGCTCCGCCCGCGGCAGGACGCCCTTGGTGCCCTCGGGGATGCCGAGCAGCTCGTAGAGGTGGGTGGAGGTGGAGTACGTCTCCTCCGGGGCGTTGAACGGCAGGTCCAGCGCCTTGTTGATCAGCTGCCAGCGCGGGATGTCGTCCCAGTCGACCAGCGTGATCGCCGTGCCGGACGCGCCCGCACGGCCGGTGCGGCCGATGCGGTGGAGGTAGGTCTTCTCGTCCTCCGGCGTCTGGTAGTTGATCACGTGGGTGACGCCCTCGACGTCGATGCCGCGGGCGGCGACGTCGGTGCAGACCAGGACGTCGACCTTGCCGTTGCGGAAGGCGCGCAGCGCCTGCTCGCGGGCGCCCTGGCCGAGGTCGCCGTGGACGGCGCCCGAGGCGAAGCCGCGCTGCTCCAGCTGCTCCGCGAGGTCGGCCGCGGTGCGCTTGGTACGGCAGAAGATCATCGCCAGACCGCGGCCCTCGGCCTGCAGAACCCGGGAGACGAGCTCCGGCTTGTCCAGCGAGTGGGCGCGGAAGACGTGCTGGGTGATGTTGGCGACGGTGGCGCCCTCGTCGTCCGGCGAGGTGGCGCGGATGTGCGTGGGCTGCGACATGTAGCGGCGCGCCAGGCCGATCACGGCGCCCGGCATCGTCGCGGAGAAGAGCATGGTCTGCCGCTTGACCGGCAGCATCTCGATGATCTTCTCGACGTCGGGGAGGAAGCCCAGGTCGAGCATCTCGTCGGCCTCGTCGAGGACGAGGGCGCGGACGTTGCGCAGGTTGAGCTTCTTCTGGCCGGCGAGGTCCAGCAGACGCCCCGGGGTGCCGACGACCACCTCGACGCCCTTCTTCAGGGCCTCGACCTGCGGCTCGTACGCGCGGCCGCCGTAGATCGCCAGCACGCGCACATTGCGCACCTTGCCGGCGGTGAGCAGGTCGTTGGTGACCTGCGTGCACAGCTCGCGGGTGGGGACGATCACCAGGGCCTGGGGACCGTCGACGACGTCCTCGGGCTTGGCGCGCCCGGCCTCGACGTCGACCGGGACGACGACCCGCTCCAGGATCGGGAGGCCGAAGCCCAGGGTCTTGCCGGTGCCGGTCTTGGCCTGGCCGATGACGTCGTTGCCCGCGAGGGCGACCGGGAGCGTCATCTCCTGGATCGGGAAGGGGGTGGTGATGCCGACGGCTTCGAGCGCCTCGGCGGTCTCGGGGAGGATCCCCAGGTCACGGAAAGTCGTGATGGTGGTCAGGATGCTCTGCCTCTTCTGTTTGGGACGCGGCGCTGAGCGTGTGAAAAGGGGAGGGTCGAGCGCAGGGAACTGCGCTGACCGCGCGAGGTGTCGTACGGCCCTGGGTGGCCGAGGTGCGCGGGACCGCTGCCCTCGCGCGCGCCGCGATACGGGCCCCTCCCCACGTGGGGAGGGCGGTCGGTAGGAGCCGATCGGGCCACCGACCGGGCATCCATTCATGCGTGACCCGCCGGGTCACCTGGCGGGTCCATATCACTGTACCCCGGAATCACACACCTGCGGCGGATGGATTTCGGGGTACGTGGGACAGGTCACGTCGCGGCTTGCGCGCGCCGGGCCCGCACGGGATGGTTGCCGCGCTGGTGGGGTTGGCTATTGTGCGCAGCATGGAGACGCCTGACACCCCCGCCGACACCCCCGCCGAGACGACCATCGCCGCCAAGGACTGGGCCGCCGCGTCCGCGGACCCGCAGTACCGCGCGGCGGTCGTGGACCTGCTCGGGGCACTCGCGTACGGCGAGCTGGCCGCCTTCGAGCGGCTCGCGGAGGACGCCAAGCTCGCGCCGTCCCTGGAGGACAAGGCTGAGCTCGCGGCGATGGCGTCCGCCGAGTTCCACCACTTCGAGCAGCTCCGCGCGCGGCTCACCACCGTCGAGGCGGACCCGACCGCGGCGATGGAGCCCTTCGCCGCCGCACTGGACGAGTTCCACCGCCTGACCGCGCCGTCGGACTGGCTGGAGGGCCTGGTCAAGGCGTACGTCGGCGACTCCATCGCGTCCGACTTCTACCGCGAGGTCGCCGCCCGCCTCGACGCCGACACCCGCGAGCTGGTGCTGGCCGTGCTGGACGACACCGGCCACGCCTCCTTCGCGGTGGAGAAGGTGCGCTCCGCCATCGAGGCCGACCCGCGGGTCGGCGGCCGGCTCGCGCTGTGGGCGCGCCGGCTGATGGGCGAGGCGCTGTCGCAGGCGCAGCGGGTCGTGGCGGACCGGGACGCGCTCAGCACGATGCTGGTCGGCGGGGTCGCGGACGGCTTCGACCTCGCGGAGGTCGGCCGGATGTTCACCCGGATCACCGAGGCCCACACCAAGCGGATGGCGGCGCTGGGCCTGGCCGCCTGAGCGGTCCGGGCCGTAGGGGAGCCGTGGGGGGAGCCGTACGGGGGCCGTGCGGCTCAGGCCGTGCGCGGCGCCGGCCGGCGGGCGCTCCGCGGCGGGCGCACCAGCAGCGAGAGCAGGGCGGCCGCCACCCCCACCGACACGGCGAGGCTGATCAGGAACCGGTCCGAGCCGAGGACGGTGCGGGTGATGAGACCGCCGAGGACGGCGGCGACCGCTCCCGTGGCGAGCACCAGCGTCGCCGCGGGAAGGCGTCGCCGGGGGAGCATCCGGGTCGCGGCGTACGCGACGGACAGTCCGACGGCGGCGAACGCGAGCGCTTCCCACATCATCGTGCGGCCCCTCCCGGAGACTTCGGTCGCACGGGTCCTACCCCGCGGGCCCGCACAGCGAAACGGTGGGTCACCCCATTCGGGGGTGACCCGCCGTGCGTCGTCCCGGTGCGGGAGCGGCGAGGCTCTGACCTGCTCCGCCCTGCCGTGCCGTCAGAGTCCCGCCTGCCCAGCGGCGCCTGGCACGGCACCTCGCTGCGTTGTCGAATCGTCCGAGTAGCCCACTACGAGGACGGCTCTCCGCCTTGCGATGCACCGCACCAGACGCCGCTGGGCCCGCCCTCCGGGCGGCCGGCGCTCCTTTGGCGACACGGCCTAGAGCTGGGCGCCGAAGCCCACCCGGCGCGCCGCCTGCTCACCGATCTCCACGTAGGCCAGCCGTTCGGCCGGCACGAGCACGCGCTTTCCGTGCTCGTCGGTGAGGCTGAGCAGCTTGGCGGTGCCCGTGAGCGCCTCGGCGACGGCCTTCTCGACCTCCTCGGCCGTCTGCGCGCTCTCGATGATGATCTCGCGCGGCGCGTGCTGCACGCCGATCTTGACCTCCACGGCTTTTGTCCCTCCGAACGGTCTGCGGTGTGCGCGGTTGGAAATCGCGCCGTACGCAGGACACATTAGCCGCGCCCGGCACCAGGGCACCGGCCGACGGGCACGCCCAGAGCGAACAGCCGCCGTGCGCAGGCGTCAGTGCTCGGCGCCGTGCAGCGGGAAGCCCGCGATGCCGCGCCAGGCCAGCGACGTCAGCAACTGCACCGCGGTCTCGCGGGGCATGGAGCTGCCGCTGGAGAGCCAGTAACGGGCCACGACCTGCGAGACGCCGCCGAGGCCGACGGCGAGCAGCATGGACTGCTCGGTGGTCAGCCCCGTGTCCTCGGCGATGACCTCGCTGATCGCCTCGGCGCACTGCAGCGCGACCTTGTCCACGCGCTCGCGGACGGCCGGCTCGTTGGTGAGGTCGGACTCGAAGACCAGGCGGAAGGCGCCGCCCTCGTCCTCCACGTACGCGAAGTAGGCGTCCATGGTGGCCGCCACGCGCTGCTTGTTGTCGCTGGTGGAGGCCAGGGCGGTGCGCACCGCGTCCAGCAGGGCCTCGCAGTGCTGGTCCAGCAGGGCCAGGTAGAGCTCGAGCTTGCCGGGGAAGTGCTGGTAGAGCACGGGCTTGCTGACGCCCGCGCGCTCCGCGATGTCGTCCATCGCGGCGGCGTGGTAGCCCTGGGCGACGAACACCTCCTGGGCTGCGCCCAGCAGCTGGTTTCTCCGGGCCCGGCGCGGCAGGCGTGTGCCGCGAGGGCGCGCCTCAGTCTGCTCGATGGCTGTCACGCCGCCTCCCATGTGATGTCGTTCTGCGCTGCGGGTGCCATCGTACTTTTCGGTAGCGGGGGCATGCGCTGTGCGAACGCACATTCTCACCAAGTGGAACTCAGCGATAGTCGTCCTCGTCGAGTTCCACCACCCTGCGCTGCTCGGCCACGTCCGCCGGATCGGCGTCGTCGGGGCGTTCGGTGATCGGGACATCGCGGTGCTGCAGCAGTTCGAGGTGCTGTTCGGCGATGTCCGCCTCGGGCGCCTCGATGTCGGTCTCGGCGTCCTCCAGGTCGTCGATGACGTCGTCGTCGAAGGTCTCGATGTCGTCGGACACGGGCACCTCCCGTCTGGTCGTGCGCTGCCGTCCCCCGCTGCTACCCACTGTCCCCCTCTTTCCCCTTCTGCGAGCGTAGGAGACAGGGACGGGGTGTGCAGAGTGACAGGAGGGGCGGAAAATCCCCACGACGCGTGTGAGGGCGAACACACGAGCGCACGCGTGATCACCTCGTAACATTGCCCCATGTCCTCGACGGAGTCGCCCGAAGCCGCGTTCGCCGCCGTGCCCGTACCGCCTTCGGGAGCCAGAGCCGGGGAGGGGGAGACGGTGCGGACCGTGGCCCTGCCGGGCCGGACGCTGACCGTACGATCGCGGGCGGAGCAGGCCGAAGGGCTGCCGCCCGCGCTCTTCGTGCACGGCCTGGGCGGGTCGTCCTCCAACTGGTCGGCGCTGATGCGGCTGCTGGCGGACCGGGTGTCCTGCGAGGCCCTGGACCTGCCCGGTTTCGGGCACTCCCCGCCGCCGGACGACGGCAACTACTCGATCGGGGGGCACGCGCGCGCCGTCGTGCGCCTGCTGGAGGCTTCCGGGCGCGGGCCCGTGCACCTCTTCGGCAACTCGCTGGGGGGAGCGGTCGTCACCAAGGTCGCCGCGGCCCGGCCCGACCTGGTCCGCACCCTGACGCTGATCTCGCCCGCGCTGCCGGAGGTGCCGCCCCAGTACGGCGCCTGGCCGACCGCGTTCCTGGGGCTGCCGGGCGCGACCGCGCTGGTGGCCCGCGCCACCCGCGACTGGTCCGTGGAGCGGCGCACCCGGCAGCTGCTGTGGCTCTGTTACGGCGACCCGTCGAAGGTCAGCGAGGAGTCCTTCACCGAGCACGCCACGGAGTACGAGCGCCGGCTGGCGCTGCCGTACTTCTGGGACGCGCTGACCCGCTCGGCGCGCGGCATCGTGGACGCCTACACCCTCGGCGGCCAGCACAGCCTGTGGCGGCAGGCCGAGCGGGTGCTCGCGCCGACACTGCTGGTGTACGGGGGCAAGGACAAGCTGGTGGCCCCCCGGATGGCGTACCGTGCCGCCCGGACGTTCCGTGACTCGCGGTTGCTGACGCTCCCCGACAGCGGGCACGTCGCGATGATGGAGCACCCCGATGCGGTGGAGCGGGCCTTCCGCGAACTGCTGGACGCCACGGACGCGCGGACGGATCACTGACTTCATGGGCAGGCACAGCGCACCGGGCGGCCGTGACGACCGCCGTGACGACGTACCGGGCATAGCCGGCGGCAACTCGGGCACCGGCCGCCGGCGGCGTTCCGGCCCGGGGACGACGACCCCGCAGCGGCCGGGCGGACCGGGCCAGGCGCCCGGTGGTTCCGTGCCGGGCGGCCGGGACGGCTTCCGGCCCGGGGGCGGCGGGCACGGTCACGACGACGTCCCGGGCCACTCCCACCCCGAGCACCGCGAGCACTCGGCCTGGGGCCGGGCCGGTTCCTGGGCCCCGCCGCGCACGCCGCGCGGGACCCGGCCCGCGGAGCTGGCGGACACCGCGCTCGGCACGGAGTACCCGGAGGACGACGACCCCCTCGACGCGGACCTCTTCACCGCGCCCCGAATATCCGGCTTCCCGCGCCAGCGCCGGGCGCCCGGCGCGGGAGCCCGTGGCGGCCCCGGTCCGCGGCGGGACTTCGTCGCGGCCTTCGACGCGCCCTCCGCCACCACGGGACCCGGGGCACCCGAGGAGGGTGCCGCGGAGGCCGGGGAGGGCGACGGACAACCCGAACGGCCCAAGAAGGGCGTCAGGACTCGCGCGCTCAGCGGCGCCGCGGCCGCGGCGGTCGTGACCGTGCTGGCCGTCGTCGTCGCGGGCCAGATGGCCGCCGGAGGTGACAAGCGTCACTCGTCCGCCGCCGCGGCACCGGGCGGCAGCCGGGGCACCGACGACTCCGCGTCCCGCTCCCAGGGCCGGGCGACCCCCTCGACCTCACCCTCCGCGGTCACCGCCCCGCTCAGCTACGACCAGGCGATGGTCCGGCGCTACCCGCTCGACCAGGACCTGAGCCTGGCGGGGAAGTTCCAGACCGTGGCCGGCCACGAGAAGGCCCCCGGCAAGGGCGACCTGCTGCGCGTGCGGGTGGACGTCGAGAAGGGGCTGCCGCTGGACGGCCGGCTCTTCGCCGACGCGGTCTACAAGACGCTGAACGACAAGCGGAGTTGGGCGCACGCCGGGTCCCGCACCTTCGAGCGGGTCTCAACGGGCCCGGCCGACATCGTGATCACCCTGGCGAGTCCCGGCACGACGGCCACCTGGTGTGCGAAGTCCGGCCTGGACACGACGGTTGACAACGTGTCATGTGATGCGGCATCAACTCCCCGGACGATGATCAACGCGTACCGCTGGGCGCAGGGGTCGCAGACGTACGGCCCGGACCGGATGCCCGCCTACCGCGAGATGCTGATCAACCACGAGGTCGGGCACCGGCTCGGCTACGACCATGTGCTCTGCCCCAAGCAGGGCGCCCTGGCCCCGGTCATGATGCAGCAGACGAAGTTCCTCTCCTACGGGGGTCTGACCTGCAAGCCCAACGCCTGGCCCTACCCCCGGGGCTAGCTTTTTGACATCGGGCGATTAATCGTTCAATGTTTTCGGCATGCCGCACAGCCCCGCCACAGACGAGGACGCCAGCATCGAGCTGGCGCTCATCGGCGTGGCCGGGCACAGCGTGGCCGACATCCTGTGTCGGTGCTCCACGGTGCCGGGCGCGTAAAGGGCACGTTCTTCCCTCCCGCCCCGGACCTTCCCGCCCGTGGGCACAGTGCTCGACATCTGATCGATCCTTCACGGCCTCCTCATGAGGCCGTCGCCGCTGCCTGCGGGCCTTCCCCAGCCCCGCCCTCTCCACCTCGCAGCCGCGAAAGGGATCTTCGATGTCTCACCTGTCCGTCACACCTCGCCGCCTCGCAGCGGCAGCCGTCGTCCTGGCGATCACCGGCGGCGCCGCCGCCTGCGGCCCGGAGGACAGCGGGGCCAAGGCGGCCGACGGCAAGCCGGCCAAGGGCGGCACGCTCTACGTGCTCAACCAGTCCCCGCAGGAGGACTTCGACCCGGCGCGGCTCTACACCTCCGGCGGCGGCAACGTCCCCGGCCTGGTCTTCCGCACGCTGACCACCCGCAACCGCGAGAACGGCGCGGACGGCGCGAAGGTCGTCCCGGACCTGGCCACCGACACCGGCACGCCCAACCAGGACGCCACCGTCTGGACGTACCACCTCAAGGACGGCCTGAAGTACGAGGACGGCAGCGCGATCACCACCGCCGACATCAAGTACGGCATCGAGCGCTCCTTCGCCGCCGAGCTGTCCGGCGGTGCCCCCTACCTGCGCGACTGGCTGGTCGGCGGCAAGGAGTACCAGGGCCCGTACAAGGACAAGGGCGGCCTGGCCTCCATCGAGACCCCGGACGCGAAGACCATCGTCTTCCACCTGAACAAGCCCGAGGGCGACTTCCCGTTCCTGGCCACCCAGACCTCCTTCGCCCCCGTGCCGAAGGCCAAGGACACCGGCACCAAGTACGAGAACCACCCGTTCTCCTCCGGCCCGTACAAGGTCGTCGGCAACGAGAACGACGGCGAGCACCTCGTCCTGGAGCGCAACACCCACTGGGACCCGAAGACCGACGAGGAGCGCAAGGCCTACCCGGACCGCATCGACGTCCGCTCCGGCCTCGACGCCGCCGTGATCAACCAGCGGCTGTCCTCCGGTTCCGGCAAGGACGCCGCCGCCGTCACCACCGACACCAACCTCACCGCCGCCGAACTCGCCAAGATCACCGGCGACGAGGAGCTGGCGGGCCGCGTCGGCACCGGGCACTTCGGCTACACCGACTACATCTCCTTCAACCCGAAGGTGAAGCCGTTCGACAACCCCAAGGTGCGCCAGGCGATCTCCTACGCGGTCGACCGCAGCACCGTCGTCAACGCCCTCGGCGGCTCCTCGCTCGCCGAGCCGGCCACCACCTTCCTGCCCGCGCAGGAGTCCTTCGGCTACACCCCGTACGACGCGTTCCCGGCCGGCAAGAGCGGTGCCGCCGCCAAGGCCAAGGAGCTGCTGAAGGAGGCCGGTTACCCGAACGGCCTGACCGTCACGCTGACCCACGACAGCAGCGGCGGCGACGAGCAGGGCCCGGAGGTCGCGACCGCCCTGCAGGACGCCCTGAAGAAGGCCGGCATCACCGTCAAGCTGGAGGGCCTGGAGTCCAGCGCCTACAGCGAGAAGATCCACGGCATCAAGACCGAGCCGGGCTTCTTCCTCGCCGGCTGGGGCGCCGACTGGCCGTCCGGCGGCCCCTTCCTGGCCCCGATCTTCGACGGCCGGCAGATCGTCAAGGACGGCTACAACTTCAACAACGCCCAGCTCGACGACCCGGCCGTGAACCAGGAGATCGACGAGATCAACAAGCTCACCGACCTCAAGGCCGCCGCCGTCCGCTGGGGCGCCCTCGACAAGAAGATCGGCGAGCAGGCGCTGACCGTGCCGCTGGTCCACCCGGTCTACAAGCGCCTGTACGGCAAGGACGTCAAGAACGTCGTCATCAGCGACTGGACCGGCGTCCTCGACGTCTCGCAGGTCGCGGTCAAGTGACCACGACCGACGTGCTCGCCGCGCCCGGCAGCTCTGGCGGCGGCTGCGCGCCCAGCGCGCCGCCCTCGCCGGGGTCGCCGTGATCGCCCTGCTCGTCCTGGTGGCCCTCGCCGCCCCGCTGCTCGCCGCCCTGGAGGGGCAGGACCCGGACGCGTACCACGCCTCGGCCGTCGACTCCGCGCTCGGCGGCGTGCCGACCGGCTCCTTCGGCGGCGTGAGCGCCGACCACTGGCTCGGCGTCGAACCCGGCACCGGACGCGACCTGTTCGCCCGGCTCGTGTACGGCGCGCGGATCTCGCTCGGCATCGGCCTCGCCGCCACCGTCGTGCAGGTCGTCCTCGGGGTCGCGGTCGGCCTCGCCGCCGGCCTCGGCAACCGCTTCCTGGACAACCTGCTCAGCCGGACCACCGACGTCATGCTGGCGCTGCCCACCCTGGTCTTCTCCATCGCCCTGCTGGCGATCGTCCCCGCCGGCTTCCCGCGTCCGGTGCTGCTGGTCCTCGTCCTCGGCCTGCTCGGCTGGGGCGGCACCTCCCGCATCGTCCGGGCCCAGACCCTGAGCCTGAAGTCCCTCGACTACGTGGCCGCCGCCCGGCTCGGCGGCGCCGGCCGGTGGCGGATCGCGCGCCGCGAACTGCTGCCGTCGCTGGCCGCGCCCGTGGTGACCTACAGCGCGCTGCTGGTGCCCTCCAACATCGCGTCGGAAGCGGGACTGTCCTTCCTCGGCATCGGCGTCAAGCCGCCCACGCCCTCCTGGGGACAGATGCTCTCCTCCGCGACCACCTGGTACCAGGCCGATCCGACGTACGTGCTGCTGCCCGCCGGCCTGATCTTCGTCACCGTCCTCGCCTTCACCGCCCTCGGTGACGGCGTGCGCACCGCCCTGGACCCGCGCGCCGGCAGCCGCCTGCGGTCCCTGGCCCGCAGGCGCAAGGAGGCGCGGTCATGATCCTCCTCACCCGGTTCGCGCTGCGCCGGCTGCTGGCGGCCCTGCTGGTCCTGCTCGTACTGAGCATCGCGGTCTACGCGCTCTTCTACGTCCTGCCCGGCGACCCGGCACGGCTGGCCTGCGGGCCGAAGTGCTCCGCCGAGCAGGTCGCCCAGGTCCGCACCCAGCTGGGCCTGGACGACCCGGCCTACGCGCAGTACGCCCACTTCCTTCACGGCCTGTTCGCCGGCACCGACATCAGCACCGGTGTCGGCACCGAGCACTGCGGCGCACCCTGCCTGGGCTTCTCCTACCAGAGCGGCGAGCAGGTGACCTCCCTGCTCGCGCAGCGGCTGCCGGCCACCGCCTCGCTCTCGCTGGGCGCGATGGTGCTGTGGCTGGTCATCGGCGTCGGCACCGGGGTGCTCTCGGCGCTGCGCCACGGCGGGCTCACCGAACGGCTGCTGACCGGGCTCACCCTCGCAGGCAACGCCGTGCCCGTCTTCATCATCGGCATCCTGCTGATGCTGCTGTTCGTCTCGGTGCTGGGCTGGCTGCCCTTCCCGTCCTACGTCCCGCTGACCGAGGACCCCGAGCAGTGGGCGTGGAACCTGGTGCTGCCCTGGCTCTCCCTGGCCATCCTGGAGAGTGCCAAGTACGCCCGGCTGACCCGCAGTTCCATGCTGGACACGCTCGCCGAGGACCATGTGCGCACCTTCCGCGCCTACGGCGTCCGCGAGCGTTCCGTCATCGGACGGCACGCGCTGCGCGGCGCCCTGCCACCGGTCATCGCACTGACCGCGCTGGACCTGGGGACGATGTTCGGCGGCGCGGTGCTCACCGAGTCGCTCTTCGGCATCCCCGGGCTCGGCAAGAGCCTGGTGGACTCGGTGAAGACCGAGGACCTGCCGGTCGTGGTCGGACTGGTGCTGGTCACCGGCTTCTTCGTGGTCCTCGCCAACGCCCTCGCGGACGTCCTGTACGCGGTGGCCGACCGACGGGTGGTGCTGGCATGACGTCACGGCTGATCGAGGTCGAGGACCTCACGGTCGACTTCCCCACCGGCACGGGCACCGTCCGGGCCGTGGACGGGCTCTCCTTCTCCCTGGAGCAGGGCGGCGCCCTCGGCGTCGTCGGCGAGTCCGGCAGCGGCAAGAGCGCCACCGCCTTCACCCTGCTGGGACTGCACCGCGGCAGCGGTGCGCGGATCGGCGGCTCGGTGCGGGTGGCCGGCGTCGACGTCCTGTCCGCTGGGGAGAAGGAACTGCGCGGGCTGCGCGGCGGGCTCGCGGCGATGGTCTTCCAGGACCCGCTGTCCTCGCTCGACCCGTACTTCGCGATCGGCGACCAGATCGCCGAGGTCTACCGGGTCCACCACCCCAAGGCCTCCCGGAGGGCGGCCCGCGCGCGGGCGGTCGAGGTGCTCGACCGGGTCGGCATCGCCGACGCACCGAGGCGGGCCCGCTTCCGGCCGCACGAGTTCAGCGGCGGCATGCGCCAGCGGGCGCTCATCGCCATGGCGCTCGCCTGCGAGCCGCGGCTGCTCGTCGCGGACGAACCCACGACGGCCCTCGACGTCACCGTGCAGGCGCAGATCCTCGACCTGCTCGGCGAACTGCGGCAGGAGACCGGCATGGGGCTGCTGCTGGTCACCCACGACCTGGGCGTGGTGGCCGGGAGCGTCGACGAGGTCCTGGTGATGAAGGACGGCCGTGCCGTGGAGCGCGGGCCGGTCGGCACCGTGCTGGGCGCACCGCAGCAGCCGTACACGCGGGACCTGGTGGCCGCGGTCCCGCGGGTGGAGACGGCGAAGCCGCGCGGCGCGGCCGTGGGCGAGGTCCTTCTCGAAGCCGTCGGCTTGCGGCGGGAGTTCGGCCGGCGCGGCTCCCGGGTCGCGGCGGTCGACGGCGTCTCGCTGACCGTGCGCGCGGGCGAGACGCTCGGCGTCGTCGGCGAGAGCGGCAGCGGCAAGACCACGCTCGGGCGGATGCTCGTGGGGCTCCTGGAGCCCACGGGCGGCGAGCTGCGGCGCCCGGGCGCGCGCTCCGGCCCGGGCACGCCGGGACTGCAGATGGTGTTCCAGGACCCGGTGTCCTCGCTCAACCCGCGGCGCAGCATCGGCGAGTCCATCGCGGACCCGCTGCGGACGGCCGGCGTGCTCGACGACGCCGCGGTCGTCGCCCGCGTGCGGGAACTGCTGGAACGGGTCGGGCTCGACCCCGACTGGTACCACCGCTATCCGCACGAGTTCAGCGGCGGTCAGCGGCAGCGCGTCGGCATCGCCCGGGCGCTGGCGCCCGAGCCGAGGCTGATCGTCTGCGACGAGCCGGTGTCGGCGCTCGACGTCACGACGCAGGCGCAGGTCATCCGGCTGCTGGGCGAGTTGCAGCGCGAGCTGGGAATCGCACTGGTCTTCATCGCCCACGACCTGGCCGTGGTGCGTCAGGTCAGTGACAACGTCGCGGTCATGCGGGCGGGCCGGGTCGTGGAGTACGGGCCTGCCGGGCGGGTCTACGAGGCGCCGGAGCACGAGTACACCAAGGGGCTGCTGGCGGCGGTCCCGGTGCTCGACCCGGAGGAGTCCGCCGCCCGGCGCGCCGCCCGGCGCCACGCCCTGGCGGCCACCGCCTGACGCGCCGGGGCGCGCCCGGCCCGGTCGGACGGGCGCGCCCCGGTCCGCCGTGCCGCGCGGGGGTCAGGCGGGGTCCTCTCGCCCGGGCCACAGCTCCACGTCATGGGCGGCCACGGCCGCACGGACGCGTTCCAGTACCACGTGCGCGGGCAGCGGCGGAAGGCGGCGGCCATCGCGGAGCCGCAGGGCGACGTGCGCGTCCGCGGCCTCCTTCGGGCCGATGACGGCCTGGTAGGGGACGAGGCGGGCCTCCCGGACGCGCGCCCCGAGGGTGCCGCGGTCCGGTGCGCGCAGGTCCGCGCGCAGGCCCAGGTCGAGGCACCGCCCCACCAGCGCCTCGGCCTCGGGCAGCTCGGCCTCCGACACCGGCAGGACGGCCACCTGGGTCGGCGCGAGCCACGGGGGGAACGCTCCGCCGTGCTGCTCGACCAGGTGCGCCACGGCCCGCTCCACGCTGCCGACGACGCTGCGGTGCACCATGACCGGACGGTGCTTCGCGCCGTCCGCGCCGATGTAGTGCAGCCCGAACTGCCGGGGCTGGTGGAAGTCGATCTGCACGGTGGACAAGGTGGCCTCGCGGCCCGCGCCGTCGGCGACCTGGACGTCGATCTTGGGCCCGTAGAACGCGGCCTCGCCCTCCGCCGCCTCGTAGGGCAGCCCCGAGCGGTCCAGGACCTCGGTCAGCAGGGCGGTGGAGCGTTCCCACAGCTCGGGCTCGGCGACGTACTTGCCGCCGGGCCCGGGGAGGGAGAGCCGGTGACGGGCGGGGGTGATGCCCAGGGCGCGGTACGCCCGGCCGATCATCCCCAGGGCGGCGGCGGCCTCGTCGGCGACCTGGTCGAGGGTGCAGAAGATGTGCGCGTCGTTGAGCTGGATGGCCCGTACGCGGGTGAGCCCGCCGAGCACGCCGGACAGCTCGGAGCGGTACATGCCGCCCAGCTCGGCCATGCGCAGCGGCAGTTCGCGGTGGCTGCGCGGGCGCGAGCGGTAGATCAGCGCGTGGTGGGGACAGAGGCTCGGCCGCAGCACGACCTGCTCGCCGCCGAGGTCCATCGGCGGGAACATGTCGTCGCTGTAGTGCGCCCAGTGCCCGGAGATCTCGTACAGCTCGCGTTTGCCGAGCACGGGTGAGTACACGTGCCGGTAGCCCGCCCGGCGTTCGGCCTCGCGGACGTACTCCTCCAGGGCGTGCCGGACGGCGGCGCCGTCCGGCAGCCAGTAGGGCAGTCCTGCGCCGATCAGCGGGTCGGTGTCGAACAGGCCGAGCTCGCGGCCGAGTCTGCGGTGGTCGTGCATGGCGGTCTCCTCGCGGACGGCGGGCGAATGACCGCAAGCGGAAGCCCCGGGCACTCGCCCGGGGCTTCTTCATGACAGGGGTCAGCGCGCCGGGACACTCTCCGGCGTGGTCGTCATGGCAGCGCGCTTCATACCGGTGACGATAACAGCCACCGCCGGCGCCCGCGCGGGAATCGCACCGCGCCCCGCTCGCCCGGGGACCACCCGGTGAACGTCTACCCGGTCACAACGCACAACGCTGGGGAAAGTTACGTCTCTTCACCCCTTTCGGTGGCATGGCGGACAACCGTCCGTCGTGCCCCCACTTCGCCGGAATACGGTCATCGCGCCTGAACAGACCGGTGCGGAGAGGGGGCAGACGTGCGTGTCGCATTACTCGCGGAGGGTGGTTATCCGTACGCCCGGGGTGAGGGGGGCGCCTGGGTCGACCGGCTCGTGCGCGGTCTCCCCGGGCACGAGTTCGCGGTGTACGCGCTCGGCAGGAACGAACGGGCCGGGACGGCGGGGCTGCCGGCGCTGCCACCGCAGGTGCGGGACGTGCGCGTGCTGCCGCTGTGGGGGCCGCCGCCGGGGCCCGGGGGCGTGCCGGGCAAGGCGCGCCGGCGGCGGGCGCAGGCGCTGGAGCAGTACCGCGACCTCGTCGGCGTGCTGGCGGGCGACGCCGGGGCCAATGGCGTGGCGGACCGTTTCGCCTCCGCGCTCTACGGCCTCGCCGAACTCGCCCGCGAGGACGGTGGCGTCCCGGCGCTGCTGCGCTCCGAGCACGCGGTGCGCGTGCTGGAGGAGGTCTGCCGGGCGCCCGGCGCGCGACCCCTCGTCGGAGAGGCGGGGGTGGGCGATCTCCTGCTCGCGGCCGACCAGTTGGAGCGCGCGCTGCGGCCGCTGGCCGCGCCCTGGTACGACGAGTTCGGCGACGCGCTGGCCACCGCCGACCTCTGCCACGCCGTGACCGGCGGCACCGCCCTTCTGCCCGCTCTCCTGGCCAAACGGTTCTTCGGCACGCCGCTGCTGGTGACCGAGTACGGCGTGCGGCTGCGCGAGACCCTGCTGCTGCACCGTGCCGCGGGACTGTCCGCCCCCGTACGCGCCCTGCTCGCCGCCTTCCACCGCCACCTCGCGGGCGAGGCGTACCGCCGGGCCGCCCTGGTCACCCCCGGCAACGCCCACGCGCGCCGCTGGCAGGAGCACTGCGGCGCCGAGCGGGACCGCGTGCGTACGGTCTACCCCGGCTACCAGGGGCCCGTGCCCGAGCCCCCGGCTGACGCCGAGGGCGGCGAGCCGGCGCTGGTGTGGGTCGGCCGGGTCGACCCCGGCAAGGACCTGGTAGGGCTGCTGCACGCCTTCGGGGAGGTGCGCAAGGAGGAACCCGGGGCGCGGCTGCGTGTCGTGCGCGCCGGCGAGGGCGACCCCGCGTACCTGGAGCAGTGCCGCTCCCTGGCGGCGCAGCTCTTCCCCGACGAGGCGGCCGACGCCGTCACCGCGGGCGAGAACCCGGTCACCTTCGAGGAGCTCGGCTCGCCGGGCGCCCCGGCGCTCCCCGACGCGTACGCGGCCGGGGACGTGGTCGTCCTCTCCAGCGTCGTCGAGGGCTTCCCGGTCACCCTGGTCGAGGCCATGTTCTGCGGCCGGGCCACCGTCTCCACGGACGTCGGCGCCGTACGGGAGGTCATCGGCGGGACCGGCCTGGTCGTGCCCCCGCGCAACCCGAAGGCGCTCGCCGAGGCCTGCGTCGCCCTGCTGCGCGACCCCGAGCGCCGGCAGCGGCTGGGCGCCGCCGCACGCGAACGCGCCCTGGAGCTCTTCACCGTCGAGCGGAACCTGGCCGCGTTCCGGGAGATCTACCTCGACCTGGTCGCCCACGCGCCCGGCCGTCAGGCCCCGCTGCGCGATCCGGACGGCACCCCCGTCCCCTTCGGCAGGCCCGCCGAATCCCGTGTCCCCGGCCACTGGACGGCCGTGCCGGCCTGGGCGCTCGCCGCCCGTGAGCCCGCGTACGCCGGAGCCGAGGGGCGGGAACGCGCATGAGCCACGTGCAGGAGACCGAAGCCGGCGCCCGCAGGGGCGGCCCCCGCAAACGCGGCCCCGCCGACCCCGTCCGCGCCCTGATGCACCGTCACCGCCAGCTGTGCGCCGAGGCGGTGGACCCGCTGGAGATCGTGGCCGGACTGGAGGCGCAGGGCGTCACCGACCGCGTCGCGGCGGGCTTCCGGCACCGCGACGTCTTCTCCCTCGCCGAGGAGCTCTACGCCCGGGTCCCCCGCGCCACCGCCCCGCCCGCCGCGGACGCCGCCGAGCTGACCGCGCTCGCGCTGTCCCTCGCGCCGGCCGCCTGGTGCGCCCACCGCTTCGCGGTGCGCTCCCGCGGGCACATGCTGCGCAGCCGCAGCCTGGAGGAGTTCGGCGGTGCCGTGCGGCCGCTGCTGGCGGGCACGCTCGCGCTCTTCCTCGCCTTCGTGCTCGTGCTGCTGTGCGCCGCACGGGCCGTGGCGGGTGCCCCGCTCACCCCCGCCGCGCTCGCCGGGCCCGCGGCGCTCGCCCTGTTGCTGTTCACCGCCCGTCTGCTCGCGGTGCACGGCCACCCCGACCCGGCCGCCATCGGCACCGGGCTCGCCTGCGCCACCGAGGCCGTGGCCCTGGCCGCGGCCCTGCTGAACCGGTCCCCCCTCCCGCCGTCCGCCGTCCCCGTGCTGGCCTGCGCGGCCGCCGCCCTGGCGCTGGCGGCCCACGCCCTGACCACGCTCTCGCGCGCGTCGGCGCACACGGCCGCGGCGGCGCCGCGATGAGCGGCCGGCGGCCGGGGCGGCCCGGCACACCCCGCAGTTCCGTAGAAGAAGCCAAGGAGCCATTCACGATGACCCACCCGCACCCCCGACCACGGCGAGCGCAGCGGAGGCGCTCGCTATGAGAGTCCTCCTCCTGGGCGCCAACGGATTCGTCGGCCGCCATGTGGCCGAACGGCTGCTGGCCGACCCCGCCGTGCAGCTGACCGCCCTCGGCCGCAGCGACGACGCGGACGTGCGCTTCGACCTGTCGTCCGGCAGTCCCGGCGCGCTGGCGCGCTTCATGGACGCCGTCCACCCCGGGGTCGTCGTCAACTGCGCGGGCGCCACGCGCGGCGGGGCACGCGAACTCACACGGCACAACACGATCGCGGTCGCCTCCGTGTGCGAGGCGATGCGCCGCAGCGCCACCTCCGCCCGGCTGGTCCAGGTGGGCTGTGCCGCGGAGTACGGGCCCTCACCCACCGGTTCCTCGACGGCCGAGGACGCCGTGCCCCGTCCGGGCGGTCCGTACGGGGTCAGCAAGCTCGCCGCGACGGAACTGGTGCTCGGCTCCGGGCTCGACGCCGTCGTGCTGCGGGTCTTCACCCCGGTCGGCCCGGGGACGCCCACCGCCTCACCGATCGGGCGGCTCGCGGAGGCGATGCGCCGGGCCATGCAGACCGGCGACGGCGAGCTGAAGCTGACCGGACTCGGCGTGCAGCGGGACTTCGTGGACGTGCGCGACGTGGCCCGCGCCGTGCACGCGGCCTCGCTCTCCGCCGCCCAGGGCCTGGTCAACATCGGCACGGGCCGGGCCGTACCGCTGCGCGAGGTGGCCGCGGCCCTGGCCAACGCCGCGGGCTACGCGGGCGCCCTCCACGAGGTCGAGGACCCGCACCTGATGGCGAACGGCACCGGCCACCCCCACTACCCGGACGGCTGCGGCGCCTGGCAGCAGGCCGACATCCGCACCGCCCGCGACCGCCTCGGCTGGCGTCCGCGCATCGCCCTCGAGGAATCCCTCGCCGACGTCTGGATGGAGGCGGCATGCCGCGTGTGACACCGAGCGGCCTGCGCAGGCCGATCGACCGCTGCGACGGACTGGGCTTCGGGGTCCCCGCGTACGCGCACCCGCTGGTCGCCCCGGGCGAATGGGCCGAACTGGCCCGTCCCGAGGCGCCGATGCACTGGGTGGTGCTCAACGCGGCGCGGGGCCCGGGCGCCCGGATCGACCCGCTCTACACGCAGGCGTGCGCCCGGCTGCGCGACGCGGCCGTACCGGTGCTCGGGTACCTGGACACCCGGCACGGGGCGCGTCCCTTCGGCCAACTGGTCGCCGACGCGCACCGCTTCCTCGACTGGTACCGGGTCGACGGCTTCTACCTCGACCGTGCGCCGACCACGAGTTCGGAGCTGTCCGACTGCCGCCGGGTGATCACCACCCTGCGCGCGCTGCTGACGGTGGAGGGCGGCGGCACCGGGCACGTCGTGCTCGGTCACGGCTGCCATCCGTACGAGGGCTACGCCGAAGCCGCCGACCAACTGGTGACCTTCGCCGGGCCGTGGATGCAGTACCGCTGGTCGGAAGCGCCGGAGTGGACGGCCGCGTACCCGCCGGAGCGCTTCTGCCACCTGGTGCACGGCGTCCCCGCCCCGCACCTGGAGAACGCCATGCGGATCGCCCGCTGGCAGGGCGCGGCGACCGTCTACTTCACCGACCGCACCGACCACGCGGCCTGGGACGGCCTGCCGGGCTACTGGGACGAGGCCTCGCGCATGCTCCGCCGCCAGCCACCGCCCAGCATGTGACCAACATCGGTCTCGCCCCTCGGGACGGCGGTCTCGGAATGAAGAAGGGCGTGGCAGTGTTACGGGAATAACCACCGTAGTGATCGATCGACAAACGGAGTCCCCGTGTCGCTGCCACCCCTGGTCGAGCCGGCCGCCGAGCTCACCGTCGACGAGGTCCGCAGGTACTCCCGCCACCTGATCATCCCCGACGTGGGGATGGACGGGCAGAAGCGGCTGAAGAACGCCAAGGTGCTCTGTGTGGGCGCCGGCGGTCTCGGTTCGCCCGCCCTGATGTACCTGGCCGCCGCCGGGGTGGGCACGCTCGGCATCGTGGAGTTCGACGAGGTCGACGAGTCCAACCTGCAGCGCCAGATCATCCACAGCCAGGCGGACATCGGCCGTTCCAAGGCGGAGTCCGCCCGCGACAGCGTCAAGGGCATCAACCCCTACGTCAACGTGGTCCTCCACGAGGAGCGGCTCGAGGCCGACAACGTGATGGACATCTTCAGCCAGTACGACCTGATCGTCGACGGCACGGACAACTTCGCGACCCGCTACCTGGTCAACGACGCGTGCGTGCTGCTGAACAAGCCGTATGTCTGGGGCTCCATCTACCGCTTCGACGGCCAGGCGTCGGTCTTCTGGTCCGAGCACGGCCCCTGCTACCGCTGCCTGTACCCCGAGCCCCCGCCGCCGGGCATGGTGCCCTCCTGCGCCGAGGGCGGTGTCCTGGGCGTGCTGTGCGCGTCCATCGGCTCCATCCAGGTCACCGAGGCCATCAAGGTCCTCACCGGCACCGGCGAGCCGCTCGTCGGCCGCCTGATGATCTACGACGCCCTGGAGATGCAGTACCGCCAGGTCAAGGTCCGCAAGGACCCGGACTGCGCGGTCTGCGGCGAGAACCCGACCGTCACCGAGCTCATCGACTACGAGGCCTTCTGCGGCGTCGTCTCCGAGGAGGCGCAGGAGGCGGCGATGGGGTCGACGATCACTCCCAAGCAGCTCAAGGAGTGGATCGACGACGGTGAGAACATCGACATCATCGACGTCCGTGAGCCCAACGAGTACGAGATCGTCTCCATCCCGGGTGCGCGTCTGATCCCCAAGAACGAGTTCCTCATGGGCAACGCCCTCCAGGACCTCCCCCAGGACAAGAAGATCGTCCTGCACTGCAAGACCGGCGTCCGCTCCGCCGAGGTCCTCGCCGTCCTGAAGTCCGCGGGCTTCTCCGACGCGGTCCACGTCGGCGGTGGCGTCATCGGCTGGGTCAACACGATCGAGCCCGACAAGCCGGTGTACTGACCGACAGGTGAGGCGAAGGCCCGCGGCGTCCGACCGGTTCGGACGCCGCGGGCCTTCGCCGTTCCCGTGGGTCGGACGTCACGGGCCGGACGTCACGGACCTGCCGGCGCGGCCTCGGCCGGCCCTGGCCGGGCCGGCCCGTTGGTCCGCGAACGGACCGGCGCGAGCAGGGACTTCCAGGAGCGGTGCCGCTTGAAGGGCAGCTCGAAGATCCGGGCGAACAGCCACGCCACCAGCAGCGAGACGGGCAACGCCACTACGAGGGTGAACCAGAACGTGGGCAGCCCGGGGGAGACGAACCCGGGGGCGACGCGCCTGATGACGGTCATGACGACGGGCAGGTGCACGAGGTAGAGGCTGTACGAGAAGTCGCCGAGGACCCGGACGGGGCGTGCGGTCAGGAGCCGTAGCAGGAGGGCGGGCCTTCCGGTGGCGACCGCGGCGATCAGCATCGTCATGGCGGGCGCGACGGCGAGGTCCACCCAGAAGTAGTGGTCCACCGTCCAGACCCGGCCCTTGACGGCGGCGAGCGCCACGACCGGCACGGCGGCCAGGACGGCGAACCAGTGCCACGGCAGGCGCCGGACCCGGGCCGACGCGACGACGATCCCCGCGCCCGCCAGGCCGGCGACGAACACCGGGGCGAGGTGCGGGGTGAGCCAGTTGTCCCCCTCCACCGGGGTCGCGTGCGCGGCCGTCAGGCCCCGGGCGACGACCAGGAGCGTCACGCCCGCGACCAGGACCACGGCCCCCAGCCGCCGCCGGACGAACAGCAGGAGCGGGAAGAGGAGGTAGAGCTCCGCCTCCACGCCGATCGACCAGAACGTGCCGTTCGGCGTCGGCGCGGTGAACACGTCCTGGGCGACCAGCCCGTACACCAGGACCGTCGCGCCGGTGGGCGGCCCGAAGTGCGAGGCCGGCACCACGAACAAGGCGACGACCAGGCTCAGCGCGAGCGCCGCCCAGTACGGGGGGAGGATGCGCCAGGCCCGGCGCCGCAGGAAACGGGCGGCACCGCCCAGCCGCCAGCCGTCGCGCGCCGGGGAGACGGCCAGCGAGAACCCCGACAGCACCAGGAAGAAGACGACGGCGAGCCGGCCGTACATCAGCCCGTCCAGCCACCGGGGGGCGGAACTGTCGGGATACCCCGGGAACGTGTACAGCCAGCAGTGGAACAGGAGTACGTACAGTGCGGCCAGGCCGCGCAGACCTTCGAGGCCCGGCACTTCCTGCCGGCCGTGCGCCGTGCCGGCGCTGCTGACGGGGCGGCTCGCGTCCAAGGGGATCGTTCGGCCCTTTCCCTCCACGTCGGCGACCCGGTGCCACCCACGGTGACTGGTACGTCGCGTTCGGCCGAGCGGTTCAACGGGCCGCGCACGCCCCCGTCCGGGTCACTGCACGCCGTTGCGGATGACGTCCGGGCGGTTGGTGATGATGCCGTCGGCGCCGAGGGCCGCCATGCGGACGGCGGTGGTGAGGTCGTCGACCGTCCACGCGTTCACGCGCAGCGGCTTGCCGTCGGGGCCCTTCGTGCCGTGGACCGCCTGCACGTAGGCGTAGGTGACGTCCTTCTCGTCCGGGTTGATCTGGTCGGCGAAGGCCGCGTACTCCTTCAGCTGTGAGACCGGCGGGCTGCCCAGGAAGCCGGTCTCGACGGCCGGGCGCAGTGCGTGGGTGCGGCGCAGGGCGTCGGCGCTGAAGCTCTGGATGACCAGGCGGCCGGAGAGGTGGGCCCGGTCGAGCCAGCCGGCCTTCTCGAGGGTGTCGACGGTCTGCTTCTCGATGCCGGGGTAGAGCTCGGGCTGCTTGAGCTCCAGCAGCAGGCCCTGCTGGTCGCGGTCGAGGAGGGTCAGGTACTCCTGGAGGGTGGGGACGCGCTCGCCGCGGAAGCGGGGCGCGAACCAGCTGCCGGCGTCGAGCCGGCGGATCTCGGCGAGCGTGAAGTCGGCGACGCGCCAGGGGGAGCGGTCCGGGAAGACCTGCTCGACGTCGGTGGTGCGGTTCAGCGTCGTGTCGTGGATCACCACCAGGGCCCCGTCCTTGGTGCGCTGGACGTCGTTCTCGATCCACTTGATGTTCTGCTCGTTGGCCCGGCGTACGGCCGCCAGGGTGTTCTCGGGGGCCTCGGTGGACGCGCCCCGGTGGGCGAAGACCGTGGGGGAGGAGGGGTCCGCGGGGGCCGCGTGGGCCGGCATGGTGACGAACGCGGAGGCTCCCAGCAGGGCGACGGCCGTGGCGGTACGGGCGAGGTGCTGGTGCATGCGTACTCCTCACGACGGCGCGGGTCCCCTCCCCGACCGAGGGTCGCAGCCCGTACCCGGACACGGCAGTGCACGACATGACAAACGGGTGAATATCGTCATCCCGTTCCCCCGCCAGGGTGGCACGGATGACGTCCGGCCGCAGGTCCTGAGGTCCACCCGGGTGGCGGCCGCCCAGCAACGGGCCGCGGGGCCGTCCGGGGCGCCGCTGCGGGCACCCCGGACGGCCCCGCCGTCACGGAACGTGAGGTTCTGCGTGAGGTTCCGGGCCGGGTCCCGGGATCAGCCGTGGCGGCCCTCCACCATCGCCTCCAGCGTGTCCCGGTGCAGGATCAGCGCGTCCGGGTCGGCCGGCATCTCGCGCTCCCCGAAGTGCACCTGGCGGTGACCGATCCGCAGCATCACGACCGCGTGCCGCAGCGCGGCGTACAGGAGGTGGAAGTCCAGGTGGCGCGGGGTGTGCCCGGTGAGCTCCGCGTAGGTCGCCGCGACGCGGTCGCGGCCGAGGAAGTCCGGCATGCCGGGGAAGCCGGCGGTGACGGTGAGGTCCTGGAAGAAGCGGTGCAGGTACACCAGCCAGGCGAGATCCAGTTCCCGGGGGCCGGCGGAGGCCATCTCCCAGTCGAGGACGGCGACGGGGGCGAAGTCGGCGTCGTAGACGATGTTGCCGACCCGGGCGTCGCCCCAGCTGAGCACGGACGGGCCGGGGTCGGCGGGCCAGTGCTTCTCCAGCCACGCGAAGGCCCGCTCGATGACGGGGGAGGGCGCCAGCCCGTCCACGACCCACTCGTAGTAGGCGCGTTGGGCGTCGACGTGCGCGCGCAGGGTCCCCTCGCCGGGGACGGTGTGGAGTTCGGCGAGGACGCGCACCGTCGAACGTTCCAGCCGCGCCCGGTCCTCCTCGGAGGCGTCGAAGAGCCAGTTGCCGCCGTAGGTGTAGGGCATGACGTCCGGCGGGACGCGCCCCGGGACGCGCTCCATGACGAAGAAGGGCGCGCCGAGCGGCCCCGGGTCGGGCTCCAGCCACAGCAGTTCGGGCACGGGGACGCGGGTGCGCGTGGCGACCGTCCGGATGACGCGGTACTGCGCGGCCATGTCGTACGTCGGGAAGACGGTGTAGGCGTCGGGGTCGCCGGCCAGCCGCAGCACGCAGGGGCGGATGCGCTGGCGTGCGGTGCCCCCCGGATGGGGGACGGCCAGGTCGAACAGGACGGTCTCGCTGGACAGGCCGTTCGCGGAGGGGGCGTGCACCGCGCGGCTGTGGGCGCCGGGGTGCTTCGCGGCCAGCCACTCGTCGAGGCGGCTGCGCAGCAGTCGGGGATCGCGGGTGGTGGTGCGCACCGTTGTCACATGGCCTCCTGACCGGTGAAGCCGCTGGGGGTGTGGCGGCCGAAGCTGCCGTGCTCAAAGATGCCGTAGCCGACCCGGCCGTCCCAGGCGAAACGCGCGGCGTGGTCGGTGACTCCGTACGCGGCCGGCGCCATGACCGCCGGATCCGTCAGGTCATACGCACGGCGGTCGAGCCATCCGCGGCCCTTCCACTCGCCGTGCTGCCAGTCGCGGGCGGGCGGGTAGCCGGCCCCGACGGCGAGCGGGCTGGAGACCAGCACCTCGGCCTCGATCTTCCCGCCGTCGAGGTGGACGACGGCGGAGACCGGGGTGCGGGTGCCCTCCCGGTAGGTGATGCCGACCTGGGCCCGGCCCAGTTGCCGGTCCGGGCCGTGCTCGGTGATCTGCAGGGCCTCGTCCAGGGAGCGGTAGCCGTCGGCGTCCTCCTGGGCGATCACCATGACGAAGCGGTCGTCGAACCGGATCGGTATCCACAGCCAGTGGAAACCCTGCGGGCGGTGCTCCTCCTCGGCCCGTCCCGGCGCCTCGCCGGGCACCGGGCGCACACCCCAGCTGCGGTCCCGGGTGGCCGTCCAGCGGCCGCGCTCCACGTGGATCTCCTCGCCGTCGCCGGTGCGGACCACACCGTGGCAGGTGCCGGCCTGGACGAAGCGGCTGGCCTCCAGGAAGAGCCGGCCGCCCCGGTACTGGGCGTGGTGCGGCTCCTCGACGGCCGGGAACGCGGCCTCCCATTCCAGGTCGTACGAGAGGAATTCGTCGTCGCAGGTCAGCCGGAGCCTGCGGAGCGGTTCCAGGACGTCGATGCGCAGCGGCCCGACCTGCTGCCGCATGCGGTCCTCGCCGAGCGCGTCCGAGGCGCGCACCGCGAGCATGCCGGTTCCGCGCGTCAGGGTCGTGTAGGCGTCGGTGACGCCGAGGTTGGGGTGGACGCCGAGGCCGGTGACGAGCAGGGCCCGGCCCTCGTGGTCGAAGAAGTGGAAGATCGAACGGTCGTAGGCGTTGCGGTCACCGGTCGCGACGTGGCGCATGGAACGGGCGATCTGATGGACCGGGTACTCGTCCAGGGGCACGGGTCGAGGCGCGGGCATGCGCCTGATGATGCGTCAGCGCGGTCGCGGTGGGAAGGGGTCGTGCCGCGCCGTCCTGCCGCGCCGTCAGTCCTCGCCCCCGGCGGCGTCCGGCTTGCTCCTGGCCCGGCTCGGCTGCACCCGCAGCGGCTCCCCGGGCATCTTGGGGTGGTCCGGCGGGTACGGCATGTCACCCAGCCCGCGGTCGTGCTCGTCGCGTTCGGCCAGTTCCAGGACGGCGTCCAGCCGGAAGGCGTGCTCCTCCATGCCGGCGTGGACGTCGCCCAGCTCGGCGTAGCGCGCGGGCATGGTGACCAGGTCGAAGTCCCGCGGGTGCGCCTGCGGCACCTCCTCCCAGCGCAGCGGCGCGGAGACCGGGGCGTACGGCTTGGGCCGTACGGAGTAGGCGGAGGCGATGGTGCGGTCGCGCGCGGTCTGGTTGTAGTCGACGAAGATCTTCTCGCCGCGCTCCTCCTTCCACCACGCGCTGGTGACCTGCCCGGGCATCCGACGCTCCATCTCGCGGGCGATGGCGATGGCGGCCCGCCGCACCCCGGTGAACGTCCACTCGGGCTCGATGGGCACGAAGACGTGCAGGCCCCGCCCGCCGGAGGTCTTGGGCCAGCCGCGCAGGCCCAGCTCCTCCAGCAGCCCGCGCAGTTCGCCGGCGACGCGCACCGCGTCGGCGAAGTCGGTGCCCGGCTGCGGGTCCAGGTCGATGCGCAGTTCGTCCGGGTGGTCGAGGTCGCCGCGCCGGACCGGCCACGGGTGGAAGGTGAGGCAGCCGAGGTTGGCGCCCCAGACGACCGCGGCCACCTCGGTCGGGCAGATCTCGTCGGCGTGGCGGCCGGAGGGGAAGCGGATGCGGCCGGTGGGGATCCAGTCCGGGGTGTTCTTCGGCGCGCGCTTCTGGAAGAACGACTCGCCCTCGACCCCGTCCGGGTATCGCTCCATCGTCGTCGGCCGGTCGCGCAGCGCCCGCAGGACGCCGTCGCCGACCGTGAGGTAGTAGCGGGCCACGTCCAGCTTGGTGAAGCCCGGTTCCGGGAAGTACACCTTCCCCGGGTTCGAGATCCGGACCGTCCGCTCGCCGACGGTCAGCTCGACCGCCTCTGCCATGCCGTCACCGCCTCTCCCGTCCCCGACACGGTAGGCCCGACGGGCGGGCGGCGCCCGTCGGGCGGAGAATCGCGGCATGGACCTGCCGGTGATGCCGCCCGTGAAGCCGATGCTCGCCAAGTCCGCCACCGAGATCCCGCCCGGCATGCTGTACGAGGGCAAGTGGGACGGGTTCCGCGCCATCGTCTTCCGCGACGGCGCCGAGGTGGAGATCGGCAGCCGCACCGGCAAGTCCCTGACCCGCTACTTCCCGGAGGTCGTCGAGGCGGTCCGCGCCCAACTGCCGCCGCGTGCCGTCGTCGACGGGGAGATCGTCATCGCCGGCGAGGGCCGGCTGGACTTCGACGCCCTGCTGGAGCGCATCCACCCCGCCGACTCCCGTGTGCGGCAGCTCGCCGAACGCACCCCCGCCTCCCTCGTCGCCTTCGACCTGCTGGCGCTCGGCGACCGCTCCTTGATGGCGGACCCGCAGACCTGGCGCCGCCAGGCCCTGGTCGACGCGCTCGGCACGGCACGGCCACCGGTCCACGTCGCCCCCGCCACCACCGACATCGAGCTGGCCCGGCGGTGGTTCGAGCAGTACGAGGGCGCGGGACTGGACGGCGTCGTCGCCAAGCCCCCGGACGTCGGCTACCGCCCCGACGAACGCGTCATGATCAAGGTGAAGCACGAGCGCACCGCCGACTGCGTGCTGGCCGGCTTCCGCTGGCACAAATCCGGTCCCGTCGTCGGCTCCCTCCTGCTCGGCCTGCACGACGCCGCCGGCCGGCTCCAGCACGTCGGCGTCTGCGCCTCCTTCGCGATGCGCCGGCGCGAGGAACTCGTCGCCGAACTGGAGCCGCTGCGCATGGAGTCCGCCGAGGGCCACCCCTGGGCCGACTGGGCCGAGGCGGGGGCACACCCGGCGAAGCCAGGGGGAGAGCCCGGCGGCCGCATGCCCGGGGCCCAGAGCCGCTGGAGCGCGGGGAAGGACCTGTCCTGGGTCCCGCTGCGGCCCGAGCGCGTCCTGGAGGTCGCGTACGACCACATGCAGGGCGACCGATTCCGGCACACCGCCCGGTTCCGCCGCTGGCGGCCCGACCGCGACCCCGCCGGCTGCAGCTATGCGCAGCTGGAGGAACCGGTCGGCTACGACCTCGGCGACATCCTGCGCTGAGGCCCCGCAACGCGCACCGGGGCGAGCCGCAGCCGCTGCGGCGGCCGCAGCAACCGCCGCTCCGGGCCGGCGGGCAGGGCGGGCTCCGCGGGGCGTGCGCCGGCCTGCGCGTAGGCGGCGAACCAGACCACGACGTCCTCGCCGGTGCGCACGGGCAGCGCCGGGAAACCGTTGGCCGCGTGCTCGGTGCGGTGCACGGCGCGGGCGGAGTCCGGGGGCACGAAGCCGGACGGGTCGGCGGGGTGGCAGACGGTCGCGACGACCAGCCCGGCGTCGTCCGGCACGCGGTAACCGGGGCCGCGCAGCAGCAGGACGTCGTCGGAGGCGGTCATGGTCGCGTTGGCCTCCTCGCGGTGCGCCCGCCAGACGGGGCCGTCGTAGAAGGCGTGCAGGGCGCGGGTCCTGGCCGCCATGTCGGGGAAGGCCCGCATCCATACGAAGCGGTCCGGGTCGTCCAGGTCGCGGAACCGGCCGCCGACCCGGATCCCGGCGGCCTCCTGACCGGTGACGAACTCGCGCTCGAACAGCTCGACCAGGGTGTCCCGGGCGCCGGGGCGCAGGGTGTACTGCCGCAACTCGACGATGTGCGTGGTGTCCATGACCGGGGACCGTAGGGGCGGCCCACTGACATCCCCTGTCAGTGGGCCCGCGTCACAGCGCCTGCCGCCTGGTGAGCTGGGTGAACGCCAGCCAGCCGGGCAGCACCGGCAGCCAGAAGGTCAGCACCCGGAACAGCAGCACCGCGGAGGTGGCCGTCGCCGAGTCCAGGTGGCCGATGGTGGTCAGACCGGCGATCAGCGCGCCCTCGACCGCGCCCAGGCCACCCGGGGTCGGGGCGGCGGAGCCCAGCGCGTTGCCCGCCAGGAAGATCACCGCGACCGCCGCGAAGTTCACCTCGCCGTGGAAGGTGCGGATGCTGGCGTCCAGGCAGAGCACGAAGGCGAGGGTCAGCAGCAGCGTGCCGCCGATGCCCGTGGTGAGCTTCATCGGCTGCTGCAGCACGTCCAGCATGCGCGGCACCACCCCGGCGAACAGCGCCCGCACCCGCGTGGACACGAAGCGCCGCAACGGCGGCACCGCGGTGACGACCAGGAAGAGCACGCCGGCCGTCAGCAGGCCCGCCATCACCGTCCGGGACGGCGACAGGGAGGGCGTCTTCTCGGTGCCCGTGATGTAGCCGAACACCAGCAGCAGGCTGATGTGCGAACCGAGGCCGACCAGCTGCGAGGCCCCCACGCTCGCCACCGCCAGGCCCGGGCGCACGCCCGACTTCTGCAGGTAGCGCGTGTTGAGCGCCACGCCGCCGATGGCCGCGGGGGCCACCAGCTTCACGAAGGAACCGGCGACCTGCGCCAGCGTGGTGCGGACGAAGGACAGCTTCTCCGGCACGAAGCCGGACAGCGCCATCGCCGCCGCGACGTAGCTGAGCGCGGAGGCCAGCACGGCCACGATGACCCAGATCCAGTTCGCCTCGGCCAGCAGCGTCGCCGGGTCGATGCTGCTGATCTGGGAGAGCAGGAAGTACGCGGCGAAGGCGCCCGCGATGATGCTGATCAGCGTGCGCGGCCGCACCCGCTCCAGCCGTACCGGCTCCACCGGGGCCTGCGGACGGATGAGCAGCACCTGGTGGCGGATCCGGGTGAGCAGGTCCTCCTCGCGGACCCCGTCCAGCGCGTCCTCGATCGCCTTCTTCTCGGCCCGCCGCTCGGCCTTGGTCTCCTTGCCCGCGTCCTTGCCGGCTGCCTCACCCGCGTCACCGGTCACCCCGTCCGCCCGCCGGGCGCGGGACGCGGCCAGCACCGCCTCGCGTTCACGCTGCGCCCGCTCCCTGGCGAGCTGCTTCAGCGTGGCCCGGGTGGTGCGGCTGAGCGCGATCGGCTGCAGCAGCGGCAGGGAGTCGGCGACGGCGTCCGGGCCCAGCACGGCCACGGCCGAGGCCACCGATCGCTCCGGGCCGACGCGCAGCGCCAGGGTGGTGAGCAGCTGCGCCACGTCCATGCGCAGCACGATGTCGCCCGCCGCGATCTCCCCGCCGCGCAGGTCGGTCAGGAAGACGTCGCCGTGGCGATCCATCTTCAGCGCCTCGCCGACCAGCCTGCGGTGCGCGATCCGGCGCGACTGCAGCGCCCGCACCTGCTCCCAGGCGCCGTGCAGCACCTCGTCGGTGATCTCCTCGTCCGACAGCGCGTCCAGGGAGCGCCCGCCCATGTGCTCGTACACCAGCATCACGGCGTCCGGGCCCAGCTCGGAGGTGGCGATCAGCCGCGGGGCGTTGGCGCCGGCGGCGATGGCCGCGTAGGCCAGCAGCGCCTCCTGCTCCAGCGCCTGGCGCAGCGACTGCAGGCTGCGCCGCTGGGTGATCCCGCGCAGCTGGAGCCGGCGCCACATGCGGTAGAAGAAGCCGTGCGCCTGCTGCTCGCGGTCCACGACCGTGACGTCGAGCAGCGGGCCCTGCTCCAGGGTCACCAGGTAGCGGCGGCCCCGGTCGGAGTCGGGCGCGTCGGGGAACTCGTCCTCCGCGCGGACCGCGGTCAGCGGGGCGAAGCCCACCCGGCGCAGGCCCGCGAGCAGGTTCTGGCCGGTCGGGCGGACGTTCGGCGAGCCGACCCCGTAGAGCGTGCCGTACGCCACGGTCCAGCCGATGAGCACGGTCACGATGATCGAGAACGGTGTCGTGTAGCCGCCCACCAGCACCGCGAAGGAGTCCACGACCAGCACGAACCACAGCGCCACCCGCCAGCGCGGCCGCCGGGCCATGCCGACCGCCGTCATGTAGGCGATCACCGGGGCCAGGTAGCCGTGGACCGGGTCGGTGATCCCGCCGCCGGGCGCGTCACGGGTCAGCGCGTCCCGGATCGCCACCGGCGCCGCGTCCGACACCCACAGGTCGGTGGCGAGCGACACCCCGTGGGCCAGGACCGCGGCCAGCACGCCGTCCGCGATGCGCAGCCCGTCCCGCTTGATCAGCCGCTCCACGGCGAACGCCACGGGCACGATCAGCACCGCCACGGTCGCCAGCAGCCCGGCGATCGTGATCAGCGGCTCGGGCGCGTGCGTCGCGCCCTCGGCGATGTCCTGCTCCACGCCGGAGGTCGTCGCGTGCGCGAAGCCCGCGATCATCAGCACGATCGCGATGCCGAGGAGCCCGAAGAGGAAGCGCATGAGGTCGACGGGCCGGTGCACGCGCGCGGGCAGCAGCGGCTCGTCCCGCGCCACCGGGTCGGTGTGCGGGGTGGTGCCGGTGACGGACTCTTCGGCGCCGGGGCCGTCGGCGGTGCCGGGGGCCTCGGCGTCCGGGGTCTCGGTGTCCGGGGTCTCGGCGTCCGGGGTCTCGGTGTCCGGGGCCTCGGCGGTGCCGGGGGTGTCGTCCTGGGCGTCGTCCCCGGACCGCGCGGGCGTCACCGCCGGCTGTCCGGCCGGGGCCTTCGATGTGGCGCGGGTCTCACCGCGCGGGGCGTCACCGGACGCGGACACGGCCTGCTCGGCGCGCTCGTCCGGAGCCGCCGGAGCGCCGTCCCCGGGGCCCTCGGAGGCAGCGGGGACCGCGCGAGCGGCTCCGTTCCCGCTCACGTCGTGCTCTCCTGCTGTCTCTTTTTGATCTCGTATCACCAGTCACCGCCCGGATGATGGTGGCACGAGCGGCGCGCGCATGGGCGCAGGAGGGGGCAATTCGCCGTCCCGGGCGCCCCCGCACGCGCGGGCGCCGGCCGCGACTGTCGGTGCCGTGGGGCACCATGTGACGGATGAGCAAGGACACCGCACACGACCCGGACGACGGTCCGGACGACGACGTCCAGGAGCTGCCCGCGTACGCGGAGCGCGTGCTGGACGTCGCCGAGCGGATCCCGCCCGGACGGGTCATGACCTACGGCGACGTCGCCGAGTGGCTGGAGGAGGGCGGTCCCCGGCAGGTGGGCCACGTCATGGCGCTGTACGGCGGGGCCGTGCCGTGGTGGCGCGTGGTGCGCGCGGACGGCGGGCTGCTGCCGGGCCACGAACTGCGCGCCCTGGAGCACTACCGCGCGGAGGGCACCCCGCTGCGCCAGGCCCCGCGGGCCGCGAAGGGCCACATACCCCGCCTCGACATGCGCAGGGCCCGCTGGGACGGCACGGACCCCGTGCCCGGCCCCGGCGGGGACGACTGACGACCGGACGCTCACACCATCCAGCTTCCGCCATCGGCGACCGGTTGATGCCATCGGCCGTCCGGACGGAGTACGGCGCCCCGCGCCCGGCCGCTCCCGCATCCGTACGGGAAGGACGGGACGCGCGGCGGTCCCGTCGGCCGGTGGCGTACCGTCGGCACCCGGCCTCCCCCGGCCACCGGCGGCACAGGCCGCCGCACACGCACCCGCACGCACACGGAACCGGCGAACCACGTGACCTCCTCCTCCACCCGCCAGACGGACGCCGTCGCACGGCGCTCCGGGGGGACGGTCGGGCCTTCCGGCGGCTACCGACTGCTACGGACCGCTCCGGAACCGGTGACGCCCCCTGAACTGGACGCCGCACAGCGCGCGGTGGTTGAGCACGCGGGCGGTCCGCTCCTGGTGCTCGCCGGTCCGGGCACCGGGAAGACCACCACCCTGGTCGAGGCCGTCGCCGAACGCGTGCGGCGCGGCACCGATCCGGAACGGATCCTCGTCCTCACCTTCAGCCGCAGGGCCGCGGGCGAACTGCGGGACCGCATGGCCGCCCGGATGGGCGGCGCGGCCGCACCGCAGGCGACCACCTTCCACTCGTTCTGCTACGCCCTGGTCCGCGCCCACCAGGACCCCGAGCTGTTCGCCGACCCGCTGCGGCTGCTGTCCGGCCCCGAACAGGACCTGGCGGTGCGCGAGCTCCTGGCGGGCGAGGCCGAACTGGAGCGGCGGGGACGGACCCGGGTGCGCTGGCCGGACGAGCTGCGCGCGGCGCTGACGACCCGCGGCTTCGCCGACGAGGTACGGGCCGTGCTGGCCCGCACCCGCGAGCTCGGCCTCGGCCCGCGCGCCCTGGCCGCGTCCGCCGGCCGCACCGGCCGCCCCGACTGGTCGGCGGCGGCCGGCTTCCTCGCCGAGTACCTGGACGTCCTCGACCTCCAGGGCGTCATCGACTACGCCGAACTGGTGCACCGCGCGGTGCTCCTGGCCGGGCGTCCCGAGGTGGCCCGCCACCTCGCCGGGGCCTACGAGGCCGTCTTCGTCGACGAGTACCAGGACACCGACCCGGCGCAGGTGCGGCTGCTGCAGGCGCTCGCGGGCGGCGGCCGCCACCTGGTGGCCTTCGGCGACCCCGACCAGTCCATCTACGCCTTCCGCGGTGCCGACGTGAACGGCATCCTCGGCTTCCCCGAGGCCTTCCGGCACGCCGACGGCCGCCCAGCCGGCGTCCGCGTCCTCACCACCTCCCGCCGTTCCGGTGCCGCCCTGCTGGCCGCCACCCGGCTCCTGACGCGGCGGATGCCGCTGACCCGGCTCCCGGCCGCCGCCGTCCGCGCCCACCGCGAGCTCGCGCCGGTCCGCGACGGCGGCTCGGCCGCCGTCCGCACCTACCCCACGCCCGGTGCCGAACTCGACGGCATCGCCGACGTGCTGCGCCGCGCCCACCTCGAGGACGGCGTCCCCTGGTCCGACATGGCCGTCCTGGTGCGCGCGGGTTCCCGCTCGCTGCCCGTGCTGCGGCGGGCCCTGACCTCCGCCGGGGTGCCGGTCGAGATCGACGGGGACGACCTCCCGCTGCGCGACGAGCCCGCCGTCGCCCCCCTCCTGCTCGCCCTGCGGGTCTGCGCGCACGCCGCCCTGCCCGACGCCGCGGAGCCGGGCCTGCGCGTCGAGGACGCGCTCACCCTGCTGGTCTCCCCGCTCGGCGGCATGGACGCCGCCGACCTGCGCCGCCTGGGCCGCGCCCTGCGCGAGGAGGAGCGGGCCGCCGGGGTCGTCGTACCGCGGCCGTCGGACGAGCTGATCGCCGAGGCGCTCGCGGAGCCCGAGCGGCTGGTGGCGCACGACCCGTCGTACGCACGGGGCGCCCAGCGGCTCGGCGGGCTGCTGCGCAAGGGGCGCGAGCTGCTGGCCGGCGGCGGCACCGCCGAGGAGGCGCTGTGGGAGCTGTGGGACGGCACCCCCTGGCCCGGCCGGCTGGAGCGGGCCGCGGCGCGCGGCGGCGCGGCCGGACGCAACGCCGACCGGGACCTGGACGCGGTGTGCGTGCTCTTCGACACCGCCGCCCGCGCCGAGGAGCGCACCGGCGGCCGTGGCGCGCTGAACTTCCTGGAGGAGCTGTCCGCCCAGGACATCGCCGCCGACGTGCTGACCCGGCGCGCCGTCCGGCCCGACGCCGTACGGCTGATGACCGCGCACCGCTCCAAGGGCCTGGAGTGGCGGCTCGTCGTCGTCGCCGGCGTCCAGGAGGGGCTCTGGCCCGACCTGCGCCGCCGCGGCTCGCTGCTGGAGGCCGACCGCATCGGCCGCGACGGCCTCGCGGAGCCGCTCACCCCGGGCGCCCTGCTCGCCGAGGAGCGCCGGTTGTTCTACGTCGCGGCCACCCGTGCCCGTGAGCGGCTCGTCGTGACCGCCGTGAAGGCCGCCGCCGACGACGGCGACCAGCCCTCCCGCTTCCTCACCGAACTCGGCGTCGAGCCCGTCGACGTCACCCACCGGGCCCGCCGCCCGCTGTCGGTCGCGGCCCTCGTCGCCGAGCTGCGCGCCACGACCGTCGACCCGGCCGCCTCCCCCGCCCTGCGCGAGGCCGCCGCCCGGCGCCTGGCGCGCCTGGCGGCCCTGGAGGACGCGGGCCAGCCGCTGGTGCCCGCCGCCCACCCCGAACGCTGGTGGGGCCTGTACGAGCAGACCCGCTCCGAGGTCCCGCTGCGGGACCGCGACCAGCCGGTCACCCTCTCCGGCAGCGCGCTGGACCAGCTGGCCAACACCTGTGCCCTGCAGTGGTTCCTCGGCCGCGAGGTGAAGGCCGAGCCGCCCTCCACGGCGGCGCAGGGCTTCGGCAACGTCCTGCACGTCCTCGCCGACGAGGTCGCCTCCGGCAGCACCCCGGCCGACCTGGACGTGCTCATGGAGCGGCTGGACTCGGTGTGGAACGCCCTGGCCTTCGACGCCCCCTGGAAGTCCCAGCAGGAGAAGGAGAACGCCCGGGCCGCCCTGGAGCGCTTCCTGCGCTGGCACGTCATGGAACGCGGCCGCCAGGCCGTCGCCTCCGAGCACGGCTTCGACGTCACCCTGGAGACGGGGGACGTGGCCGTCCGCATCCGCGGCAGCATGGACCGCGTCGAGACCGACGCCGAAGGCAACGCCTACGTCGTCGACTTCAAGACCGGCAAGGCCAAGCCCACCGCCGCCGAGGTCGAGGGCCACCCGCAGCTCGCCGTCTACCAGCTCGCGGTCCGCGAGGGCGCCGTCGACGAGCTCTTCCACGGCACCCGGCCCGCCCCCGGCGGCGCCGAGCTCGTCCAGCTCCGCCTCGGCGCCGCCCGCCGCGACGGCGGCGACACCCAGCCCACCGTCCAGCACCAGGAGGCGCTGAGCGGCGACTGGGCCGACACCCTGCTCGCCGGCGCGGCCGCCCGCGTCCTCGACGAGCGCTTCACCCCCTCCACCGGCCAGCACTGCGAGAACTGCGCCTTCCGGGCCTCCTGCAGCGGCCGCCCCGAGGGACGGCACGTGGTGGAGTGAGGCGGGGGTCTCAGCAGCCGGGGGCCTCGGCCCGCAGCCCGATGTCCTGGGCGGCCTTCAGCAGGCGCTGGTCGTACGTGACGAACACGAGTGGATCCGCGCCTGCCTGGCCGGCGAGCAGCTGCGCCGGCGCGAGGTGGATCGAGTCGAGCGGGCGGAGCAGTGGATCACCGTAGGCGCAGGCCGTGGCACGGACGGCTACGTCGATCTCGAACCGGTAGAGCCGGGTGATCACACCGGGGACGCCGGCGAGTGCCTGCGGGGCCGACCGGCGCAGAGCACGTGGGACCTCCATCTCGACGAGCGACGACGACACCAAAGGCTCGTTGGGGCGGTCGTTCAGCCAGGCGACCAACTCCCGGGTGCCCTGCTCCCGGCGGACCAGCTTCACGATCGCCGCCGAGTCCAGGTAGATCACCAGCGCTCCTCGTCGCGCATGTCGACGAGCGCGGCCGCCGTGTCGATCCCCGGATCGCCGAGCGCAGGCAGCACCGGGACCGGCCCCGAGGCCGCGGGTGGGGTGGCGCGTCCCTCGGCGACCATGCGGTCCAGTACGGACTGGCTGCCCGAGATGGGCACGAGACGGGCCACCGGGGTTCCGCTCACGGTCACCTCCAACGCTTCGCCGTGCTGGACGCGCGCGAGCACGGCACTGGTGTTCTGGTTCAGCTCGCGTACCGGGATGCGCTCCATGCTTCCAGCTCGTAGAACGCGATGTTCTACATCGGTGGAGCGGAATGCGCCCGGGTGGCATCCGGCGGGAACGGGCGGCGGCGGCCGCTGTCGGTGGTGCCCGATAACCTCCCCTTCGTGTCCTCCCTCATCACCGGTCCCGAGCAGCTCAAGGAGCTGCTGGGCATCCCGTTCACCCCGGAGCAGCTGGCGTGCATCACCGCGCCGCTCGCCCCGCAGGTGATCGTGGCCGGTGCCGGTTCCGGGAAGACCACGGTCATGGCGGCCCGCGTGGTGTGGCTGGTCGGCACCGGGCAGGTCGCCCCCGAGCAGGTGCTGGGGCTGACGTTCACCAACAAGGCCGCCGGCGAGCTCTCGGAGCGCGTGCGCAAGGCCCTCGTCCGGGCCGGGGTCACCGACCCGGACCCGGCGGACCCCGACCACGCGCCGGGCGAGCCGCAGATCTCCACGTACCACGCCTTCGCCGGACAGCTCCTGAAGGAGCACGGGCTGCGCATCGGGCTGGAGCCGACCGCGCGGCTGCTCGCCGACGCGACGCGCTACCAGCTGGCGGCGCGCGTCCTGCGGGCCGCGCCCGGTCCCTTCCCGGCGCTCACCAAGGGCATCCCGACCCTGGTCAGCGATCTGCTGGCGCTGGAGGGCGAGCTCGCGGAGCACCTGGTGCCGCCCGAGCGGCTGCTCGCCCGCGACCGGGAGTGGCTCGCCGCCCTCGACGGCGTCCGGCTCACCAACGCGGATCTGCGCAGGCTCCCCGAGACGGCGCGCGCCCGCATCGACCTGACCGGGCTCGCCGCCGCGTACCGCGCCGAGAAGAAGCAGCGCGACCTGCTCGACTTCGGCGACCAGATCGCCCTGTCGGCGACGCTCGCCCGCACCCGCCCCGAGGTCGGCCGCATCCTGCGCGAGCAGTACGCCGTGGTGCTGCTCGACGAGTACCAGGACACCTCCGTCGCCCAGGGCCTGCTGCTCTCCGCCCTGTTCGGCGACGGCACGGGGCATCCGGTGACCGCGGTCGGCGACCCCTGCCAGGCCATCTACGGCTGGCGCGGCGCCTCGGTGGCCAACCTCGACGACTTCCCGCTCCACTTCGCGCACGCCGACGGGACGCCCGCCCGGCGCCAGTCCCTCTCGGAGAACCGGCGCAGCGGCGGCCGGCTGCTCGACCTCGCCAACGACCTCGCCGCCGAGCTGCGCGAGCGTCACGAGGGTGTCGAGGCCCTGCGGCCCGCGCCCGGTGCCGAACGGGACGGTGTCGTGCGCTGCGCGCTGCTGCCCACCCAGGAAGCGGAGATCGCCTGGATCGCCGACTCCATCGCGCACCTGGTCCGCACGGGCACCGCGCCCGGCGAGATCGCGGTGCTGTGCCGGGCCGCCGCTCACTTCGCCGACATCCACGCGGCGCTCGTCGCCCGGGACGTGCCGGTGGAGGTGGTCGGCCTGTCCGGGCTGCTGCACCTGCCGGAGGTCGCCGACCTGGTCGCCGTCTGCGAGGTGCTGCAGGACCCGACGGCCAACGCCGCCCTCGTCCGGCTGCTGACCGGGCCGCGCTGGCGGATCGGGCCGCGCGACCTGGCGCTGCTGGGACGGCGGGCCCGGCTGCTCGTACCGGGCCGCGGCGACACCGCGGACCGCCTGGCGGCCGCCGTGGAAGGCGTCGACCCGGCCGAGGTGATCTCGCTCGCCGACGCCCTGGAGACCTTCGTCGACGGAGAGCCCGACGACCACCTGCCCTTCTCGGCCGAGGCGCGGGTGCGCTTCGCGCGCCTGGCCACCGAGATACGCGAGCTGCGCCGGTCGCTGGCCGACCCGCTCATGGACGTACTGCACCGGGTGCTCGCCGTCACCGGCCTGGAGGTCGAGCTCTCCGCGTCCCCGCACGCGCTGGCCGCCCGCCGCCGGGAGACCCTGCACGCCTTCCTGGACGTGGCGGCCGGCTTCGCCTCGCTGGACGGCGAGGCCACGCTGCTGGCCTTCCTGGGCTTCCTGCGCACCGCCGCCCAGTACGAGAAGGGCCTGGACAGCTCGCTGCCCGGCGGCGAGAACACGGTGAAGGTGCTCACCGCGCACAAGTCCAAGGGGCTGGAGTGGGACGTCGTCGCCGTCCCCGGGCTGGTGCGCAAGGGCTTCCCGAGCGAGCGGGGCCGCGAGCTGTGGCACTTCAACGCCAAGGCGCTGCCGCACGCGCTGCGCGGTGACGCCGCCACCCTCCCCGACGTCGAGGAGTGGTCCCGGGCGGGCCTGGCCGCCTTCAAGGCGGCCATGGCCGAACACAACCGGGTCGAGGAGCTCCGGCTCGGCTACGTCACCTTCACCCGGACGCGCTCCCTGCTGCTCGGCTCCGGCCACTGGTGGGGGCCCAGCCAGAAGCGGCCCTTCGGCCCGTCCGCCTTCCTCGACGCCCTGCGCGCGCACTGCGAGGCCGGCCACGGCGAGGTCGAGCACTGGGCGGAGGAGCCCGCGCCCGACGCCGTCAACCCGGCCCTGGCCCGTACGGCCGAGACGCCGTGGCCGCTGCCCCTGGACCCGGCCGCCCTGGCCCGCCGTCGCGAGGCCGCGCGCAAGGTGCTGGATCACCTGCGGACGCCGGCCGCGTACCCGGTGGCCGCCCCTCCCGACCCCGACTGGCCGCCGCCCCCCGAGGACGATGAGGAGCCGCCGTACGACGCGTACGACGACCCGTACGGCGAGGAGGACGCCGGCGACTGGGAGGACTGGTCCGACGACCGGCCGCCCGCCATCCCCGGGCAGCCCGGCCCGCACGGGCCCGTGCGGGCCTCCGTACCCGGGACCGCCTCGGTACCCGCGGCCGCGTCCGGGTTCGGCGGCGGTGAGGCGCTGCTCCCCGAGGAGGCCCGTGCCGTCGCCTCCTGGGACCGGGACCTCGACGCGCTCACCGAGGAGCTGCTCCGCTCGCGCGCGGCCGTCCGCGACGTCCCCCTGCCCACCACGCTCACCGCCTCCGCGCTGCTGCGGCTGGCCGCCGACCCCGACGGCTTCGCCCGCGAACTGGCCCGCCCCATGCCCCGCCCACCAC
>NZ_JARAVK010000629.1:0-591 GCF_033792765.1 Streptomyces sp. PA03-6a
CGCCGTCGACCGCACCGTCGCCATCCGCGACGGCCGCACCGCCTCCGAAGTCGTCCGCCGCACCAGCGTCGACGACGAAGGCCGCACCACCGTCCACGCCAGCGAATACGCCACCGTCGACCGCTCCGGACGCCTCCAGCTCCCCCGCGACTACACCCACGCCCTCGACATCCGCAACCGCGTCATGCTCGAACTCGAACCCGACCACATCGCCATCCGCCCCGACCACCCCGACCATCCTGCTGGGGGACAGTCCTAGTACGTCGGCCGGACGTCATGATCTGCCGGTTGGTTGTGCGACGAGTGCGCAGCGATGGCGGCGTGAGCGAGGCCTGGATGAGTTCGTGACCCTGCCCGGTTCCGATACCGACAATGCCGAGGACGAGGCGAGTGACTGCCTGCGGTGGTCGGTGATTGTCGTCAGCGAGTCTTGATGCCGCTCGTCCGCCGGGCGAGCCCAGGGGACAGCCGAACTTCCCGGCCCTGCCACCGACGGCGTAGCCAGCGGTCGTGGCTGGCGACCACGATGGCGCCGGGTCCGGTGCCGAGTGCCTCCTCCAGCTCGTCACACAGGCGGGGGGAGAGGTGGTT
>NZ_JARAVK010000630.1:0-584 GCF_033792765.1 Streptomyces sp. PA03-6a
GAGGTCTTCACGCTCTGGGTGTCGATCACGGAAGCGGTCGGTTCGGGCTTGCGCCCTTCCTTCACGCGGGCCAGACCGGTCAGGTCGTAGTTGAGCTGGGCGAGGATTCCCTCATCGCGCCAGGCGGCGTAGTAGGCGTAGACGCTGCCGTGGTTGGGGAAGTCGTGCGGGAGGTATTTCCAGGGGATTCCGGTGCGGTTGATGTAGAGGAGTGCGTTGAATACGTCGCGCAGGTCGACCTTGGCCGGCTGCCCGGTGGGCCTTCGGTCGAGCCGAGCCTTTCTCCAGGCCGTCAACGTCGGCTCGATTAAGGCCCATCGGGCGTCGGACAGGTCGCTGGGGTACGGCTTCCGCTGGCTCACGCCGTAGCGTGATCATGGATGTGGCGTACGGTTCCGTTCCGCTACTGTTGGGCGTTTCTGCCCGATCTTTAAACCAGACGGACTTTGTGCATGAGATCCGGAGCGAACGGGCAGGCAATTTCGCAGATCGACGGGCGCGATGGTGTACGTATGGGATAAACACCCTAAGCCTGGCAGCCATGAAAGTTACTTACCGGCATAGAGCATCTCTAAATGCCCACT
>NZ_JARAVK010000631.1:0-568 GCF_033792765.1 Streptomyces sp. PA03-6a
TTTAAAGAGAAAGCCGGATAGGGATTGTAAGGGGGGTTCCTGGGCCCGGAGAAGGGTATAAAGAAAAGGGTCGGCGGCTGGGAGCCGACCCATCTGCAGTCGCTCGGCCACCCGGCGGCGTACGCCGCGTCCGCGACCGCGGTGTACTGGCTGATGATGACCGCGGGCCGGTTCCTCGTCGTCCCGCTGGCCCTGCGCTACCCGGCGCCGCGGATCCTGCTGGCGTGCTGCGCCGGGATGACGGGCTGTCTGGCGCTGGCGGCCGTGCCCACGCTCGCGCCGTACGCCTACGCGGGCGTCGGCCTGTTCATCGCCCCGGTCTTCCCGACGGGGCTGCCGTGGCTGGCCCGCGCCGTGCCCGGGCCGCGGCGCGCGGGGGCGTGGGTAATCGCCGCGTCGATGATCGGCGGTGTGGCCGCCCCGCCGGCGCTCGGCAAGGGCATCGAGGCCTCCGGCATCGGCGCCGTCCCCCTGCTGCTGCTCCTGCTGTCGGCGGCGAGCCTGGCGGCGACGGCCTGGCTCACGCGGGCGGCGGGCGACGGCTGACGGCTGACGGCCCGTGCGGGAG
>NZ_JARAVK010000632.1:0-552 GCF_033792765.1 Streptomyces sp. PA03-6a
CTACGACAGCATCTGGGCGCTCCCGACCGGCAAGAAGGTCACCGACGGCGAGTTCGAGTTCGGTGCCCGCTTCCGCCTGGAGCAGCCGGCGCTGACCGTGGGCACGGCCTCCAGGACCTACGCCGACCCGCTGGTCAAGCGCGGGGCCGAGCCGCTGCCGGCCGGCACCCGGACGCTCACGGCGGTCTACGCCGGTGAGGGCACGGCCGCAGAACTGGCCCGCACGAACGTCCGCGGCAAGGCCGTGGTGGTGCGGGGCGGTGACCCGTCCGGCATCCAGGCACAGGCGGAAGCCGCGGCGGCGGCGGGCGCGCAGGTGCTCGTCGTCGTCAACGAAGGCATCGGCCGGCTCCAGCCCTGGGACGAGGGCCCCTGGAGCCCGGAGAGCCCGGCGCCGCTGACGGTGGCCACCCTCAACGCCGACCAGGGCGCCGACCTCATCGGCTCGCTCGGGCACGGCCCGGTCAAGCTGAAGGTCACCTCGAACCCCACCACCGACTACCTCTACGACGTGGTGCACCACTGGACCGGCGCCGTCCCGGCGGACCCGAC
>NZ_JARAVK010000633.1:0-543 GCF_033792765.1 Streptomyces sp. PA03-6a
AAGGGCGTGCTCGCCCGCCACGTCACCGTGCGCGGCACCGACCCGGCCACCGGCGCCCCCGTGGTCCAGGAGGTCTACGTCGACGCCGCCACCGGCGTCGCGGTCTTCGAGTACGGCGGCCTGCCCACGTTCGCCCCGACCGGCTCCGCCGGCGGCGCCACGCACCGCAGCGGCACGTCCATGCGCAGCGGCACCTCGATGCGGGGCGGCGCACCCGCGGCGGCGACCGGGTCGACGGGCGTCACCGGCAGCGGCGTCCTGCTCAGCGGCACCACCGTGCCGCTGAACCTCACCAAGGACGCCGGCACCGGTCAGTACCTGCTGCGCGACACCGCGCACATGGCCGACAGCAAGAGCCACAACGTCATCCAGACCTGGGACGCCTCCAGCGTCTGGTACCAGGACGTGTCGGGCCAGTGGCCGGAGAGCGTCGTGCCCTTCGCGATGCCGACCACGAAGGCGCCGCAGGAGATGACCGACAGCGGCGCGGTGGACGCCCACTGGGCGGCCGGGAAGGTGTACGAGTTCTACCGCGGCACCTTC
>NZ_JARAVK010000634.1:0-540 GCF_033792765.1 Streptomyces sp. PA03-6a
CTCAAGCGCTGGCGCATCTTCCGTCACGCCCGCTGCAGCCCCAACCGCCTGTCGTCAGCAGCCAAAGCCATCCTCACCCTGGAGAAGCAACGCTGAAAAAGCTCACAAGTGAGGGTCGGAATCGGGTATGGGATCTCCCAGACTTCCCGGTGTGCGCCTGCACCAGGCCAGGGGGCACGCTGGTGGCGTGGACGAACGCCGCGTGATCGTGATGCCGCCATCGCCGGGCGGTGGCCGGCGTGTCCGGGTCAACGGGGAGATCCTAGGCGTGGCGTACAACCGTCGGGACTTCCTGGAGGTCGTGCGGCGAGCTGGCCTGGATCCCGACATGGTCAACGTCGTAGACGAGGACCTCATGAATGGCGTGGCGGAAGCCCCGACGTGTGATGACACCGACCGATGGCACAGCTCAGCAGGCTAGGGCTGTTCTGGAGGGGTGCTTGTGGGCGTTTTCGGTTGTTGTCATCACACGTCGGGACTTCCTCCACGCCATTCATGAGGTCCTCGTTTACGACGTTGCACATTTCTCTTATTAACATA
>NZ_JARAVK010000635.1:0-538 GCF_033792765.1 Streptomyces sp. PA03-6a
GTGCAGCCAGGCGCGTTCGGCGGCGGTCCAGGCGGTCGAGGTGGCGATGTAGAGCCCGGCGGCCGGGGGCCCTGGGGCGTGGGCGGCCGGAGGCGTCGGGGTCGCGCTGGGGGAGGAAGGCGGTGCGGTGTTGCCGGTCGCGCAGCGCGGTGCGGACGCGTCCGCGGGGTACGGGTGGTGCCGTGGCCGTGAGGCGGAGGGCGCTGCGGAGCAGGAGGGCGACGGCGGCGGTGGTCGCGGCGGCGGCGACGGTGGCGGTGAGGCCGGTGTGGGTGAGCAGCAGTGCGGTGAGGAGGAGCAGGAGTGCGGCGCCGTGCAGGCGTGCGGCCGCGGCGGTCCTGCGGATCACGTGGGCTGCTCCTTCCGTTCGTTTCGCAGGGGATGACGAACGGGGGGTCAGCGTGGTTCCGCGGCGGCGAGTCCGCCCCAGACGACGAGGCGGTAGGCGGAGGTGAACTCGGGGGTGCAGGTGGTGAGGGTGATGTAGCGGCCGGGTCCGGTCATGTGCCGGCGGGGGTGGACGGTGCTGTGGGGGACG
>NZ_JARAVK010000636.1:0-512 GCF_033792765.1 Streptomyces sp. PA03-6a
TCAGTGGTGAGTGAGACAAACGGCAAGTTGGTGGAAGCGCTCCGGGCGGCCGTCATCAAGAACGACCGTCTGAAGCGCGAGAACGACGAACTGAACGCGAAGGCTAGTGAGCCTGTCGCCGTGGTGGGGATGGGGTTGCGTCTCCCGGGTGGCATCTCGACTCCTGAGGCGTTCTGGGAGTTTCTGTCCCAGGGTGGGGATGCTATTACGTCGTTTCCCGTGGACCGGGGTTGGGATCTGGAGAAGATCTACAATCCCGATCCATCGGTCCCGGGGACTTCGTATACGCGCCATGGGGGTTTCCTTCATGATGCGGGGGCGTTCGATGCGGAGTTCTTCGGCATTTCGCCTCGTGAGGCTCTGGCGATGGACCCCCAGCAGCGGTTGCTGTTGGAGACCTCGTGGGAAGCGCTGGAGCGCGCTGGCATGGATCCCACCTCGCTCCACGGCCTACCCGTCGGTGTCTACACCGGCCTGATGTACCACGACTACGCCGAAGGCTCACAAGACCC
>NZ_JARAVK010000063.1:0-14885 GCF_033792765.1 Streptomyces sp. PA03-6a
GAGGCGGGCTGGACGTCGGACATCAGGTCGGCGTCCACCCGCAGGATGCCGCGCGGCATGAAGGCGGTGCCCTCGGCGGTGATCAGCGTCAGGCGGCCCTTGCCGGCCGCGGGCGGCGCGGGCTGGGGGTCACCGGCGCGGCGGACCGCGACGACGCGGTAGCGGTGCACGCCCTGGCCGGTGGTCACGGTGAGCTGCTCGCCCGGGTGGAGGCCGCCCAGGTGCCGGAAGGGGCCTCCGTAGGTGGCCTGGCGCCCCATGATGACGCTGGTGCCGGCCTGGCCGGGCAGCGGTGTGTCACGGCGGTGGCCCGGGCCGCGGGTCAGGACCTCCGAGGTGGTGCCCTCGCCGACGACCTCGCGCAGTCCGAGCCCGGGGACGGAGAGCACCGCCACCGGGGTACCGGTCGTGAGCGGCTTGACGCCGTCGCCCGAACCGCCCACGGGTGCCACCCCGTTGGCGAGGTCATTGCGCAGGGCGGCGTAGTCGACCTGCTGGTCGCGGGCGTGGCGGACCTGGCCGAGCAGGCCCACGTCCACGACGAAGCCGAGGAGCAGGGCCGCCAGGATGCTCAGGGCCGCCCCGGCGACCCGCAGGCCGGGGCCGGCCGGACGCGTGGTGCGCGTCCGGCCGGCCTCCGGCCCCGGCGGGGTGAGGTCCGCCGGCCCGTTCCCCGAGGGGGCGGGCCGGTCGTGGGCGGGAGCCACGCGGACCGGGGTGCCGACCGGGGTCATCCCACCCTCACCGACTTGGAGGTGGCGCTGCCGTTGGTGTAGCCCGACCGCTTCGCGGTGATCTTGAGCGCGACGCGGTGCCCGCGGTCGGCCTTGGTCAGCACGTACGTGGAGTGCGTGGCACCGCGGATCGCCTTGCCGTCGCGCCGCCACTCGTAGCTGTAGGACGTGGCCGAGGGCTTCCAGCTGCCGGCCTTGGCGGTGAGCCGCTTGCCGGTCCTGGCGGTGCCGCTGATCGTCGGCAGCTTGGTGTTCTTCAGGGCCGGGCCGACGCCCACGGTCACCGCGGGGCTCGTCGCCGCGGTGCTGCCGGTGGTGTTCTTGGCGGTCACCCGGCAGGCGACCTTGTGCTTGTAGTCGCCGGAGGTCAGGCCCCAGGTCTTCGCGGTCGCGCCGCTGACGACCTTGTTGTCGCGCAGCCAGGCGTACGCGTACGAGGTCGCCCCGCCGAACGTGGCGGAGCAGGTCACCGTCGAGGCGACCTTCACGGTGCCGGTCACCTTCGGGGCCGTGACGACGACCGGGGGCTTGACCTTGACGGTGTACGGGAGCGCCGCGGAAGCCGACGGCTTGTACGCCGCCGCGTCGGCCGGGGTGAACGCCGCGCTCAGCGCGTGGGTGCCGACGCCCAGGGCGGTGGTGGTCAGCGACGCCGCGCCGTTCGACACCGCGACCGGGGAGCCGATCTGGGTCGCGCCGTCGAGGAAGCGGACCGAGCCCGCGGCCGCGGCGGGGGCCACCGTCGCGGTGAGCTTGACCGAAGTGCCCTGGACCACCGGGCTCGCCGGGGATGCGGCGAGGGTGGTCGTGGTGGCGACCTGGGTGGGGGGCGGGGTGCTCTGGTACGTGGTGTTGGAGGTGAACCAGATGGCCGAGGTGAAGTCGCCGAAGGTGTCGGCCCCGAAGGCCTTGCGGCAGGTCAGGGTGAAGTCGTAGCGGCCCTTCAGCTCGGTGAAGCCCGCATCCTTCGCGTAGTCGCGCATCGTCTGCATCAGCGGCACGGTGAACCCGCCGCCGGGCACCGCCGGGTAGATGGCGATCTCCGAGTTGCCCACCACGTTCTGGCCCTCGGCCGGGAAGCCGGCGCCCTTCACCTTGACGATCAGGTTGGTCGCGTCCTCGGGGCAGGGCCCCGAGGTGGTGAGCGACATCCCCGACACGTCCGTGCCGGTGGCCGGGGCGACCTCCATGGAGCCGATGACCTCGGCCCTGGCGGTCCCGGCGGCGGCGACGGCGATGCCGCCCGCGGCGATCGCCGAGGCGAGCACGAGCGACAGTCGCCGGCGTACGGTGGTGATCTTCATGGTCGTCTCCCGCCGTCTCAGTCGTTCGAGGAGTCGGTGAAGGACAGCAGACCGCGGCGGCGGGCCTGCCGGACGGCGATCGTGCCGGACCCGACCAGGGCGGCCGCGACGGCGGCGAGCCAGCCCGCGTCGGCGCCGGTGGCCGCCAGCGAGTCGTCGTCACCGCCCGAGGCGCCGCCGTCGACCTCGGTGGAGATGTCCTGCGAATCGCCGCCCGTGGTGTCGTCACCCGTGTCACCACTGGTGTCACCACCGGTGGTGTCCGTGGGCTCGTCGGTGTCCGTCGGTTCTCCGGTGTCCGTCGGCTCGCCGGTGTCGGTCGGGTCCGTCGTCGGCGTGGGGCTGTCCGTCGGCGTGGTGGTGTTCGTCGGGGTGGTGCTCGGGGTCGGCGTGGGCGTCGGGGTGCCACCCGCGGGGTCGGTGTCCTGGTAGGTGGTGTTGGTGGTGAACCAGATGGCGGTGGTGAAGTCGCCGTACGTGTCGGCCCCGAAGGCGTTGCGGCAGGTCAGGGTGAAGTCGTAACGGCCCTTCAGCTCCTTGAACCCCGCGTCCTTCGCGTAGTCGCGCATCGTCTGCATCAACGGCACGGAGAAGCCGCCGCCGGGCGCCGGCTGGTAGATGGCGATCTCCGAGTTGCCCACCACGTTCTGGCCCTCGGCCGGGAAGCCCTCGCCCTGCACCTTGAGGATGACGTTGGCCGCCGCCGCGGGGCACGGCCCCGAGGTGTCGAACGCCATCCCGACGGTGTCCGAGCCGGTGGCCGGGGTCACCTTCAGCGTGCCGATGGTCTCCGCGTGCGCGGAGGTCGCGGCCATGATGCCCACCGCCCCGCCGGCCAGGACGAGCGAGCCGAGTGCGGCCGCGGTCGAGCGGTGCAGGCGTGTGAAGGACACTGTCTTTCTCCTCTTGTCTTGCTTGGTGAATGGACGGGGTGACGGGTGCTCAGCCGGACGTGTCCGCCCGCGCGGCACGTCCCCTGCGCCCCCGCACCCACTGGGCGGCGCCCGCCAGGAGCACCAGGAAGGCGACCGCGAAGCCGCCGAGCGACCAGGCGACGAGGGAGCCGTGCGCGTCCCCGGCCGGGTCGGCCGAGGCGGCGTTCACGACCCCGGTGACACCGCCCTGGGCAGGCGCACCGGAGGCGTCCGGGGAGGCCGGGGGCACGAGGCCCTGACCGCCCTGACCGCCCTGACCGCCCTGGCCGTCGGCGGGGGCCGTCCGGCCCGACCCGCCGGGGGTGGACGACTGCCCCGGACGTGCGGTGCCGCCCGGCTGAGCGGAGGTTCCCGCCGCGGGCTTCTCGGGGGTGGCCCGGGTGCCGTCCGTGTAGGTGGTGCCGGAGGTGAAGCGGAGCGAACCGGTGAGGTCCCGCAGGCTCTTGAGGCCGAAAGGGGCCTCAAGGCAGCTGACGGTGAAGGTGTAGGTGCCGCGCAGGGTGCTGAAGCCGGCGTCGTGGGCGTAGTCCTGCATCGTGTAGGTCAGCGGGATCACCAGCCCGCCGCCCGGTGCCGAAGGGTAGGTGCCGATCTCGGAGTTGCCGACGACGATCTTGCCGTCGCGGGGGAATCCGGCGCCCTTGACCCGGGCGATGACGTTCCGCGTCCCGTCGGGGCAGGGCCCGGCGGCGGTCAGGGTGATGGGCTCGGCGGCGCTGCCGTGCTGCGGCGCGACCGTGAGGTCGCCGGGCGCCGCGGCGTGGGCCGCGGGCGCGGCCGCCCACAGCGAGAGGGCGGCCAGCACCATGGCGACGGGAGCGGAGGCACGCGAGGCGGGGGCCGGCTTCTTCGGCGCGGTCCCGGCGGTGCGGGCGGCGTCCGGACGCGGTCCACGGCGGCGGCGCCTGCGGCGGACCCACCATGCGACGGCCACCGCGGCGACGACCGCCAGGACGGCGAACAGGGACCAGGGCACGGCCCAGAAGCCCTGGGAGCGGGTCAGGCTCGGCAGGTCGGCGATCGCGACGTCACCGCGCACCGAGACCGCGTCGACCGAGACGGTGGTGGTGTCCCGCACCGTCGGCAGGACGCCGGTGGCCGTGACGCTGATCCTCAGAGCGTTGCCCGGGAGGACCTCGGCGAGGTCGCGCGAGCCCTTCACCGTGGCGATGCCCCCGAACGCGTCGCGGACGCGGACCGTCTGCTCGGCGGCCAGCCGGACGTTGCCGGTGTTGCGCACGGTGTACGACACCGTCGCGGTGCCGGTCCCGAAGGGGTTGGCCGTGCCGTGGTAGTCGGTGTGCAGGTCCTCGACGGCGAGCAGCGGCCTGAGTTGGCCGGCCACCCGCAGGTACATCCGGGCGCCGACGCGCTGGTCGACCTGGACCCGGTCGCCCTTGGCGCCGGTGCGGACCGCGGACAGCGACGCGACGATGCCGGCGGGGTGGTCGCCGGGGGCGACCGTGCGCGGCACGGTCAGCGTGAAGGGGACGATGACGCGGGAACGGGCGGCCACGGTCACCCGGGACCTGCCGAGCTTGATCCAGGTGCCGGCGTCGCTGGACCTGGCGGCCCGGGCGAGCAGGTCGAAGCCGCCCTCGGCGGAGTTGATGGCGTCGGCGGCGTAGACGCTCAGCGTCAGGGGCTTGGCGCTGTAGTTCCAGATGGCGATGTGGTCCCGGATGACGGCACCCGGGGTCACGCCGTAGGAGTAGTTGGGCCGGCCGTCGGGCTTGTCGGCCGTGGACGGCTGGACGCCGAAGGTGGTGCGCCCGTTCGGGCCCGCGCCGGGTCGTGCGGCGGCCGCGTGCGAGGCGGCGGCCTGCGGGGCGGCGGCCGACGCCGTTTCGGCGGCCGGGAGTACGGCGAGGACGCAGGCGGCCAGGACGGCGGCGATACGGCGGGCTGATCGTGTGATCATGTCAGGTCGTCCGATCGGGCGCGGGTGGGACGGGGTGGTGCGGGACGTGCTTGCCGGGACGGGCATCGCTGCCCGTCCCGGTCCGGGCCGGACCCGGGGGCGTCACCGCCCCCGGGCCGTCCGCCGGCTCAGATCGCCGTGAGGGTGAGGGTCGCGGTGTAGGTGCCGGCCACGGTCGAGGTCGGCACGTTCAGGGAGAGGCCCGCACCCAGGTGCGCGGTACCGAGGCCGGTACCGGTGGCGAGGGAGCGGGAGGACTTCAGGCCGCCCTGGCCGGCGTCGCCGGGGGCGACGCCCTGCGCCGCGGAGACCGCGGAGCCGGCGGTGACGGTCTGCGCCGGGGCGTGGTCGACCACGTCCGGCGTCCAGCCCAGGTTCTGGCCGTTGATGGCGTGCGTGCCGCCGTCGGAGAAGTCGGTCACCTGGCCGCTGACGCTCCAGCCGGGGTTGCCGGCGCGGGCGTCGGTCAGGGTGACCGTGTTGATCCCGCCCGTGGTGGTCAGCAGGTCGCCGTCGGCGTTCAGCACCGGCGACGGCAGCGTGACGTGCGGGTTGTCGACGCTGATGACCAGGGCGCCGGACTCGACGGTCGTGGTGATGTCCTGCGAGGCGGAGACGCCGGCGAAGTCACCGATCAGGTACGGGACCGCACCGGAGTCGGAACCGGTGTAGGCCGCGCTGTTCGCCGGGACGAAGGCCGCGGAGAAGCTGTGCTCGCCCTTCGCCAGGCTGCTGGTGGTGTAGGAGGCCTGGCCGCCCGAGACGGGGACGGTGGCCAGCGTGGTGGTGGCGCCGCCCACGGTGTCCTGGAACTTCACGGAGCCGGCCGCGGCGGCGGGGGTGACCGTGGCGTTCATGGTGACCGGGCTGAACTGCGGCGTGGTGTCGGACGGCGAGATGGCCAGCGAGGTCGTCGTCGCGGTCGCCTGCGGTGCGTTCACCTTGTACGCCACCGCGGTGGAGGCTGACGGGTTGTAGGCGGCGCCGGTCGGGGTGAACTCGGCGGTCAGGTCGTGGTCGCCCGCGGCCAGGGCGTTCGTGGTGAGGACCGCGGTGCCGCCGGAGACGGCGACCGGGGAGCCGAGCGCGGTGCCGTTGTCCTTGAACTGCACCTTGCCCTCGGCGGCCGCCGGGGCCACGTTGGCGGTCAGCGTGACGGTCTCGCCCTCGGTGACCGGGCTGGCTGGGCTGACCGCGAGGGCGGTGGAGGTGTCGGTCTTCACGCTCGGGTCGGTGTTCTGGTACGTCTCGTTGGACGTGAACCAGATCGATCCGGTGAAGTCGCCGAAGTTCGAGGAGCCGAAGGCCAGCCGGCAGGTGACCTTGAAGGAGTACTCGCCCTTCAGCTCGTTGAAGCCGGCGTCCTTGGCGTAGTCGCGCATCGTCTGCGTCAGCGGGACGATCATCCCGCCGTCACCGGAGATCGGGTAGATGTCCTTCGACGCGTTGCCGACGACGGTCTGGCCCTCGGCCGGGAAGCCCGAACCGGTCACGGACACGATGACGTTGGTCGCCTCGTCGGGACACGCGTCCGAGGTGGTCAGCGCGATGCCCGTGGTGTCGGTGCCGGTGGCCGGGTTGAAGGTGACGGTGCCGATCTCGGCGGCGTGCGCGGCCGGGGCCGCGATCAGGCCCGCCGCGCAGGCGGCGACCAGGCTCGCGAGACCGCCCGCCAGGGCCCGCGAGAGCTTGTTCTTGAACACTGTCGTGTTCTCCCTCTTCGGAGGTTGCGGAAGTGACGGAGACAGCAGGGCGTGGATCAGGGGGTCTGCTTGCTGGTGTCACCGCAGTTGGCGTTGGCGGCGAAGCCGTAGGTGTTGATCACGTCGGTCTTCTGGCAGATCAGCGAGTTGGAGCCGACGAAGACCGTGCTCCACGGCGCGGTGCCGACCTTGCTGGTCGGGATCACGTTGTAGACGTCGCGCTTCACACCGAAGCTGCTGTTCAGCACGGTCGGCGCGATGCCGTCGATGGTGCCGAGGACCGCCTTGCCGCGCAGGTCCGCGATGGTCTGCGTGGACTGCGAGTTGTACTGGGCGATGGAGAACGGCACGATCGACTTGTCGTCGAGGATGCGGCCGTCGTGCTCCTGCACCGGGTTGCCGCCCTTGGCGTCCTTGATGCAGGGGTAGACGCCGTTCTTCACGTCGGTGTCCGAGATGCCGACGGTGGACTCCCAGAAGCTGCGCGTGCCGGAGCCCGCCTGCGGGAGGTACGCCGTCATGGTGAAGTTGGGAGCGGTGCCCACGTAGTCCTTGTTGCAGGTGTAGATCTGCTTCAGGTCGTTCAGCGTGAGCTTGCGCGGGATCTGGCTGGAGCCGGTGATCGCGTAGGTCACGCCGTCCACGGCGAACGGGACGTAGGTGAGGTCCGGGTCGACGGCGCCCAGGCTGAGGCTGGAGGACCGGGCGAAGTCCAGGCAGTTGTCATTCGCCTGCAGGGAGGCGACCAGCGCGTTGCGGCCGGCACCCGAGCCGTTCGGGCGGTCGATGGTGCAGGTCGTGCCGCTCTTGGTGGTGATCTTCGCCGAACCGGTGGCGTCGTAGGAGCCGATCACCTTCTGGCCGCCGATCGTGATCGACTGGGCCATGCCGTTCATGACGTCCTGGGTGGTGTCGGAGCCCACACCGGACAGCTGGCGGAAGGCCGGGGCGCCGGAAGGGTCGGCGACGGCGACGCTGGCGCAGACGGTGCCGGTGAGCAGACCGGCGACGCCGACGGCGGCCACCGCGAACTTGCGTATGTTCACTTGCGTTTACCTCTCGGATAGGCTTGCGCCGGGTGATGCCCGGCACGGTTGTTTCAGACAGTTCGTTGGCGCGGACCTGTCGTGGTCTCGGGTTCGGGCATCACCCCCTCGGCTCTCGGCCGGACGTGCCCTTGGCACGCCAGGTCTGCAGACCTGCAGCGAGCCGCGGCGCCACCCTCGGCAGGAGGGGGCCGCAGACGGCCGCGACGAGCCCGGCGACCAGGGCGATCAGGAGGACGTAGCGCACGGCGCCCAGCACCCACTCGGGCGTGCGGGACAGCGGGACGTCGGCGGCCACGGGGACCGGCGGCGGCGAGGCGGTCACCGGGGCCGCCGGCGGGTCCGAGGGGGACGGCGTGGAGGACGGCGCGGTGCCGACGGTCTGACCGCCGCCACCGCCGCCCGTGCCGCCGGAGGTGTTCTCGCTCTCCTCCTCGGGCGCGGAGGGGCCCGACCGGGACACGATGGCGTCGGCGGCCGACTCGGTCTGCTTGCGCAGCGACGCCGGCAGCGGGGCGTACCCGTCGGGCAGGGTGCCGGCGGTCACTCCGGGCACCTGGCCCTTCCCGGCGGCGTACCGCAGCAGCGCGGCGTAGTCGCGGCCCTCCCGCTTGGACAGCTTCTCCGGGATGGTGGCGGCGTAGGTGAGGAGCGTGAGCGGGTAGGCGTCCTTGGCCCCGGCCTTGGGGTCGCCCACCAGGACCCCGCTGACCGGGCCGGGCTTCATCGCCTTCTGCGCGGCGAGCATGGCCGCGTCGGTGGGCGCCACGAACGCGCCCGAGGCGTTCTGCAGCTTGGCCGTCACCAGTCCGTAACGCCGGGCGGTCGCGGTGTCGGTCACCGCGAGGATGGCCCGCCGGCCCGCCGGCTGCGGGGGATCCTTCTTGTACGCGGGCGGCTGGCCGGTCGGGTCCCAGTTGCCGCGGGCCAGGGTGTCGCCGCGGGCGGCGGAGCGGGCCGCGTTCTTCATGTCGGTCGCGTAGGGGTGCTTGTCCAGGATGCACAGCGGCTGGTCCGGGTGGTCCGGGAACTGCTGGCAGTACGGGTCGCTCTTCGGGAAGCCGTCGACGGGCAGGTCCAGGTCCTTGTAGTTCGGGTTGACCGTCATGCCCGAGAAGCCCGGATCGCCGTGGCTGCCCTCGTTGTCGGGCGTGCCGTCGAGGAACTCCCGCGCGGCGGGGTCGCTGTCGACCCAGCTCCACAGCTGCGAGGCCGCGTCGGAGAGCGGCTGCGGCACCAGCGCGTCGCCGAGGGCGCCGAGGAAGTCCAGGTCCTCGTAGCGGGGGTTGTACTTGATGAACTCCGGGTCGTGCCCCAGGTTGTACGGGTTCTTCGCGGTGCTCTCGGCGAAGCGCGAGTTGCCGTCCTGGTACGACTCGGTGAGCAGTTTGGCGACCAGTCGCGGGGTGAGGTTGAGCGAGGTCAGCCGGTTGCCGTTGCGTGCGTGGACCTCTTCGGAGGCGGAGGACGCCGCGTGGCTCTCGATGAAGAACCCGAGGGTCAGCCCGGACAGGGTCACCGGCGCGTAGACAGGCTTGGTGTCCGGGGGCAAGGTGGCCGGATCCGCCGCACGGTTGAGGAACACCATGCCCGGCTCGTCCACGGTCAGGTTCTCGCGAGCGCCGACGTCGCCGGCCTGCGCGAAGCCGTAGATGGTCTTGTTGCCGGTCTGGCAGAGGGTGGGCTGCCAGCGGTGCACGGCCTCGGCGGCCATCTCGGTGCCGAGGGTGGGACGCTCGGCGGCCCCGATCGGGCAGTAGGTGCCGGCCCGCTCGAAGCGCAGCGGGAAGACCAGGCGCTCCTTCCAGTTGGTCGCCGACAGCGGCGAGGACTGGAGCAGGCCGTCCGACTGCGCCCGGTACGAGGTCCCGTCGACCTCCGTCTCACCACGGGGGACGACGACGAGCCAGCACGAGCGCGCGCCGGACTTCCCCTTCGGGACGTCCCCGCAGCCGAGACCGGGGGCCTCCGCCGCGGTCTGGACCTCGAAGTACACCTCCCCGGTGCCGCTGGAACCGGTGCGCGCGTAGGGCACCTCGTTGGTGGTGTTCGAGTCGAAGAAGTCGTTGGTGTTGCCGCTGTCGAACACGTCGCCGCTCACGGCGCGGAAGGGCGCGAACGAGATGTTGCTGCCCGTGGCGGGCGGCGGCAGCGTCTGCGCGGGGTCCTTGAGGCCGCCGTAGCTGAGCTGCCGGGTGTTGGTCCAGGCGCCGGCCGCCTGCCCGCCCGTGCCCGCGCCGAGGTCGGCCGAACCGCCGAACTGGCACTGCTCGGGGCTCGGGCCCGCGGGGTCGTCGCCCCAGCACTGCATGATCTGCAGGTAGTCGGCGGGGTACTTGCTGTCGTCGACGGTGGGGACCGCGTCCTTCCAGGTGATCTTCACGACCTGGTTGACCAGGCTGCTCGTCTGGTCGACGGTCACCTTGAGGTCGGCGAATTCCCCCTTGCCGGAGACGGTCATCGTGGAGCCTGAGTCGGCCTGCGACACGGTGGCCGGCGCGGCCGCCGCGGCCATCACCAGGGCGCAGGCGACGAGCACGGCGCGATGTGCCGCCCGGCGGAAGCGCGAGGGGATCACGACCGCCTCCGCTTCGTGTTCAGCAGCGACGTGAGCAGCGGCGGCGCGACCGTGAGCGTCAGCAGCAGCACCGCGGCGAGCACCATCAGGGCGGTGCGCGTGCCGCCGCCGATGCTGCCGGCGGTGGTGACCGGCGTGGCGTACGCCCCGTCGTCGCCGCCGGTGGCCGAACCGTCGTTCGCGATCACCTGTCCCGTGTCCGGGTCGACCGAGGGCGAGGCGCTCGCGTCGGCGCCGCCGGACGTCGTGCCGCCCTGACTCCCACCGCTCGCGCCCGTGGAGGAACCGCCCCCGCTGCCGGACGTACCGCTGCCGGAACCGCCGGAGCCCGAACCGCCCGACGAACCGGAGCCGCCCTTGACCGTGGTCGAGGCCGTGTTGCCGCCGGTGCCCGTGGCGCACTGGCTGCTTCCCTGCTTGTCGCAGTCCTTCGGGTAGGGCGCGTTCTTGGCGAGGGTGTTGGTGCCGTCGGTGGAGAAGGTGGGGTTCTGGCAGTTCTTGACGTCGATCGACTCGACGTCGACCCCGGGGATGCGGCGCACCTGGTCGAGCCCGGCCTGCACCAGGTTGATCGGCAGGGGCGAGAACCCGAGTTTGCCGACGCTCTTCTGGCCCTCGCACAGGAAGTAGTACGCGAAGGCGCCGAGGGTCCTGCCCTTCAGCTCGCTGAAGTTGTTCTCGACCTTGGTGGGAATGATCATGTAGCTGTAGCTGGACAGGGGGTAGGTCCGGCGGTCCGTGTCGTTGTAGACGCCGTCCAGCTTCTGGGTGAGCGTCTTGTCGTCGATCTGCGCCTTCAGCAGCGCCACCGCCACGTTCTTGTCGGTCGGCTCGACGTAGTAGCCCGCCTTGTTGAGCACCTTGACCACCGGGAAGTGCGTGGTGACCTTCGCGTAGGAGTACTCGACGTAGGTGATCGTGCCGACGTTGCGCTGCGCGGCGACGTAGCCGGAGACGCCGTTGGAGCCCGCCTGGGCGACGACGGGGGATCCGGAGATCTTGGGGTAGATGGACGTCGTGCCGCACGGCGTGGTGCGGCCGGCCTTGCGGCAGTAGTCGTCCCACAGCCCGCCGTACTGCTTGGCCATCCAGGTCGTGAACTGCGCGGTGGTGCCGGAGCCGTCCGAGCGGACCACGGGGATGACCGGACGCGCCGGCAGCGACGCCGCGAGCGCCGGGTTGTCCTTCTTGATCGCCGGGTCGTTCCAGGTCTTGATGACACCGGTGAAGATCTTGGTGATGACCTCACCGGACAGCCGCAGGTTGGTCACCTGCCGGTTGCCGATCTTGAGGTTGTACATGAACGACGTGCCGCCGGCCACGATCGGCATGTACGCGTACTTGCGGCGCGGCGGGGTGTCGACGACACCCGAGTCCTTGATGCCGTAGGGGATCTCGGAGACGGCGAAGTCGACGGTGCCGTTGCGGTACTGGTTGCGGCCGTCGGAGGAACCGGTGCCGTTGTAGGTGACCTTCATGTTGTACTGCTGGACGTTGGCCGTCCACTGGTCCATCGCGTTCTGGCTCCATGTGGAGCCGGCGCCCGCGATCGGGACGTACGTCGCGGCGGACGCCTCCTCGGCGACGGGCAGCGAGGCGCCGAACAGCAGCGCCGCCAGCATCAGGGCGAGGGCGGTCAGGACTCTGACGCGGGGACGTTCGGAAGATGCCGGACGTGCTCCGGGCATGACGGGTGACTCCTGATCGGTGCGGTCGGTGCCCTGCGTGCGGGCGGGATGGACGGTCACGGCCGGGTCCCGGTCGCGGCTGCGGCTGCGGCCTGCGCGAGCGGATCCGGACGGCGGCTCATGCGTTCCGCGTCGCGGCGGGAGGCCAGCACCCGCCGGTGCTGCTGGCCGCGGGACAGCTCGCCCGGGCCGCGGCCGCCGAGGACGCGGGCCAGCAGGAACAGCAGCAGCACGAGTGCCATCAGCAGCGCGGCGCATCCGAACCCGCGGGCGATCATGTTGGGCTGGGGAGAGGCCACCAACTGGAAGGTGGCCAGCGGCAGCGAGACCTGGGGCCCGCTCAGCGGGTCGGCGTTGAGCGAGGGGTTGGCTCCGGCGGTGAGCAGCACCGGGGAGGTCTCACCGATACCGCGGGCGGTGCCCAGGATGACCGCGGTCGTGAGACCGGAGCGGGAGGTCGGCAGCACCACCGTCCAGATCGTGCGCCACTGTCCCGAACCGAGCGCGTAGGAGGCCTCGCGCAGGGAGCTCGGCACCAGGCGGATGACCACGTCGGCGGCGCGGATGATGATGGGCAGCATCATCACGCTCAGCGCGAGCCCGGCGGCGAGGCCGGACTTCTCGAAGTGGAGGATGAGGATCAAGGTCGCGTAGATGAACAGGCCCGCCACGATGGACGGCAGCGCGGTCATCGCCTCGACGACGGTCCGCACGAAGCGGGCGTAGGTGCCCGGAACCTCGTTGAGGAACACCGCGCACATCAGGCCCAGCGGCACGGTGATCGCCAGCGCGATGCCGATCTGCTCCAGGGTGCCGACCATCGCGTGCAGCACACCGCCCTCGCTGAGCGGCGCCAGAGGGCCCGTGCCCCCCATGTTCTCGGTGAAGAAGTTGAGGTGCGTCAGCGCGGGTCTGCCGCGGTACAGGGCGTATCCGACCACGAAGAGCAGGGCCAGCAGGAGCACCGTCGCCAGGCTCTGCCAGATCACGGCGGCGACCCGGTCGCGCACCGCGACGCGGTTCTGGTCGAGGGAGACCAGCACCGCGTACAGGCCGATGAACAGGACGTAGGCGACGACCACGAAGCCCAGCAGCGAGTCGAACGGGGCGATCCAGCCGAACAGCACGAACGTCAGGGCCACGGAGCCGGCCAGTGCGCCGGCCAGTGCCAGCCGGTCCTCCGCCGTCACGGGCGAGGTGTTGCGGCGCACCTCCGGCACCGCGTCGTCCTCGCGGGTCGGCGTCGTCGTCCGCGGTGTCTTGAGGAGATCGGTCATTTCAGGCCTCCGCCCCCGCGCCCGAGCGGCTGCGCGCCACGATCGAGGAGGCGATGAAGTTGACGATGAGGGTCATGACGAAGAGGGCGAGACCCGCGGCCATGAGGGCCGACATGCCGAGTTCGCTCGCGGATCCGTAGCGGAGGGCGATCAGCGACGACACGGAGATGGCGCCGTTCTGCAGGATGTGGGGCTGGATCTCGAAGACCGGCGAGATGATCATGTAGACCGCGATGGTCTCGCCCAGTGCCCGGCCGAGGCCGAGCATCGTCCCGCCGATCACGCCGCCGAGCCCGAAGGGCAGGACGACGGAGCGGATCATGCCCCACTTGGTGGCGCCGAGGGCGAACGCGCCCTCGCGCTCGCCGGGCGGTGCCTGGGAGAACGCCTCACGCATGACGGAGCAGGCGATCGGGGTGACCATGAGCGCCACGACCATGGCGGCGATGAAGGTGGAGGACGTGTAGACGGTCATGCTCGCGAGCGGGTTGTCGGGTTCGGCCCCGTTCACCTTGAAGATCGGGATCCAGCCGAAGTAGGTGGAGATCCAGCGGGAGAGTCCGACGACGTGCCCCTGCAGGAAGAACGCACCCCACAGGCCGTAGACCACGCTCGGCACCGCCGCCATGAGGTCGACGAGGCTGACCAGGAACCGCTTCAGCCGCCGCGGGGCGTACTCCGAGATGTACAGCGCCGTGCCCAGCGCCAGGGGCAGCGCGAAGCAGATGGCGACCAGGCCGATCAGCACCGTGCCGGTGAGCACCGCCGCGATGCCGAAGTGGTGGGAGTCGGGCTCCCAGGCGGTGGTGGTGAGGAACGAGAAGCCGGCGACGCTCAGCGCCTCCCAGGCGCGGTAGGTGAGGAAGAAGCCGACCAGCAGCATGATCGCGAGCACCGCGGCACCGCTGCCCCGGGCGACGGAGCGGAAGACGCGGTCGGCCGGCTCGGCGGACGCCCGGATGTCGCGCGGCACGTCCTCGGCGGCGGGACCGGGCTCCGTGCCGGTGAGGCCGGGAACGAGGGAGGTCATCGCGCCACCGCCCCGATCCGGGGTCCGGCGGGCACGGTGGGTGCGGTGACCGCGGTGACCGGGGTGACCGGGGTGGGCGCGGTGACCGCGGAGGGTGCGACCGGCGGAGCCTGCACGGCGGTCTCCCGCCGGGCCCGCCCGCTGCGGGGTTCGTCCGGTTCTTCTCGCGTAGACCGCGCGGACGCCGATGCGCGCAGGCCGCGCAGCCGCGGGCGGTGGGCCGTGCCCTCGGTCATCTCGGCGACCGTGACCGCGGCCAGGAAGAGGCCGAGGTTCTGCTGGCACTCGCGCAGGCGGTGGTACGTCCGCCCCGACACGGCGACGTTCCTGCCGCCGAGTTCGACGCGCCACGTCCAGGTGCCGCCCGCGTCGGCCATGGACAGCTGTGCCCGGACCTGGCCGATGTGCTCGCGGAGCAGGAGCACGGCGGCCTGGCACTCCGCGAGGGAGGCGTAGGTGCCCGCGCTGCGGCCCAGTTCGCGGTTGTTGGCGCCGACCAGCCGCCATCCGACCGCGGTGACCGGCGCCCCGGCCCGGTCGGCCCGGTCGTGCCGGTCACCGCGGTCGTCACGACCGCGGCGGTCCTGGCCGTCGGGTCTGGCTCCCCTGTCGGGTCTCGCCGTACGCGACGAGCCCTCCGAGGAGGGCCCGGGATCCTCCGGGCTCCCC
>NZ_JARAVK010000063.1:14984-40715 GCF_033792765.1 Streptomyces sp. PA03-6a
ACGACCGCGGCGGTCCTGGCCGTCGGGTCTGGCTCCCCTGTCGGGTCTCGCCGTACGCGACGAGCCCTCCGAGGAGGGCCCGGGATCCTCCGGGCTCCCCGGTCCCGCAGGCGATGAGGCCTGTGGCAGGTACCTGCCACCATCGTGAGCCGACATGTACAGAACGCGTGGCCGGACCATGGCGGCCGACCTCCCTCCCCTTCGCGCTGTTGTGCCCCAGGCCGAAATACGTCCTCAGGCGGCACTGACAGTCGCGGCCCATGAGGGGGCTGCGCTCAAGGAAGAGTGAAGGCCGAACGGAGAGAAGATGAACGAGACGTGCAGGTCCACGCAAGGTAATCGGGATCAGGGCATCGGTGACGCTCCGCACCTGAACGGCGGCCCATCGCGGGTGGTCCGACACGGACCGTCCTCGCACAACAGCCCAGGGCGACCGGGACGGCCCGTCAGATGAGGGGATCCACCCGGGGTTACCGCACGTCCATGACGCTTTTCCGCCATTTCGCCGCGACCTGGCGGGTGTCGGGGCCGTATGCGGAACCTTCACGGAATCCGACTCCCGCCCGCACGGCGACGGCCCCGGCGAGAAGCGCTCCCGTGCGCACCGTCGTTCGCCGCCCGCGGGCAGGCTCGTCACCTGGTACCACGGGTCCCGGCCGGGCGCTTGCGGGCGCCGCGCGCCGTCCCGCCGGACGGACCCCGCGGTCGCATGCCGCGGGGTCCGGAAGGCGAAACGGAGTCACCGGTCGCCGGAGGGGAGGCGGAGCGTGCCACGCACACACCCTCGGCGGCAGGGCGGGCGAGGGGTCAACTCGCCTTGCGCAGGACCTCGGTGACCTTGCAGTCGATCTCGCCGGAGGCCGGGTCGCTGCCCTGGGCCCTCGTCTGCGCCTCGTCCCCCGCGGTCAGGCCGGTCGTGGTCGCGACGGCCTGGGCGATGCGTGTTCCGCCGCCGTCCACGAACTCGATGTGCACCTCGTAGTCGGAGGTCTGCGAGCTGTGGTTGGTGAGGGTCACCTCGGCAGTGGGCAACTTGCTGAAGTCGGCGAGGCCGCACGAGGTGACCTTCGCGTCACCCGGGGCCGGCTTCCCGCCGCTGCCCGCGGCCGGGGACGCGCTGACCGCGGAGGAGTCACCCCCCGAACCGCCCTTGTCGTCCCCGGTCTTGAGGGCGAAGGCGACGCTGCCCCCCACGACGATGACGATGGCGACGATCCCGAAACCGATTATCTTCCCCGCCCCCGTCTTCTTCGGCGGCCGGCTCCAGTCCGGCTCCTGGGGCGGCGGGTAGTGGCCCGGTGGCGATGCGTGCGACGGCTGAGACATGGTGAACCCCCTGAGGCTCGGTTGTGAAGACACCGTGACAGAGCTTCACCATGCGCGCAGAGACAAAAGCTGTCTGTAATGTTGCCGTGACCGATCCGGTATAGATCATTCCTGATAGGTCTGCGCCAAGGGTCCGATCGGGCGGCCCGGAGCGCCCCAGGGGATCCCCGGGCCCGCCCCGCCGGGCCCCACCGCCGGTTGGCCGACGAGGCGTTGGGCCTCGCCGGCCACCGGCTCGGTGGGAAGCGGCGGGAAGCAGCGGGACGACGGAACGGGCGCCGTCGCCGTCCTTCGGCCGTGGAAGGACCCCGAGAGGTCAGCCGGTCAGCCGGTCGGGCGGTCCGGCGGTCCGGCGGTCCGGCGGTCCGGCGGTCCGGCGGTCAGCCGGCCAGACCGCGGCGCGTCAACAGCGGCTCGATGCGCGGCGCACGGCCCCGGAAGCCCTCGAACGCCGCCATCGGGTCGACGCTGCCCCCGCGGGAGAGCAGTTCGCGGCGGAAGGTGTCGCCGTTCTCGCGCCGCAGGCCGCCGTTCTCCTTGAACCACTCCACGGTGTCCGCGTCGAGCACCTCGCTCCAGATGTACGAGTAGTACCCGGCGCTGTAGCCGTGGGCGAAGATGTGCGCGAAGTAGGTGCTGCGGTAGCGCGGCGGGATCGCGGGCAGCGCGAGCCCGGCCTCCTTCAGGGCGGCGGCCTCGAACTCCTCCGCGTCGCCGGGGTCGTGGCCGGCCGGGATGGTGTGCCAGGCCCAGTCGAGGACGGCGGCGGCCAGGTACTCCACCGTGCGGAAGCCCTGCCCGAACCGCTCCGCGGCCTCCATCCGGGCCACCAGTTCGGCGGGCATGGGCTCGCCGGTCTCGTGGTGGCGGGCGTAGTGGGCCAGCACCTGCGGCCAGGTCACCCACATCTCGTTGACCTGGGAGGGGTACTCGACGAAGTCGCGCGGGACGGCCGTACCGGAGAAGAAGGGGTGGCGGACGTCGGAGAACAGGCCGTGCAGGGCGTGCCCGAACTCGTGGAAGAGGGTGTTGACCTCGTCGTAGGTGAGCAGCGCGGGCTCGCCGTCGGCGGGCTTGGCGACGTTGAGGTTGTTGACCACGACGGGCTTGCGGCCGTAGAGCGCGGACTGGTCGACCAGGCTGTTCATCCAGGCGCCGCCGCGCTTGGAGGCGCGGGCGAAGTAGTCGCCCAGGTAGAGGCCGAGGGGCGAGCCGTCGGCGTTGAAGACCTCGAAGACCCGGACGTCGGGGTGGTAGCCGGCGAGGTCGGGGCGCTCGGTGAAGCTCAGACCGTAGACCTGGCCGGCGGCGAAGAAGACGCCGTCCTGGAGGACCCGGTCCAGCTCGAAGTAGGGGCGCATGACGGCGGTGTCGATGTCGTACTCCGCCTTGCGGACCTTCTCCGACCAGTACGTCCAGTCCCAGGCGGAGAAGTCCTCCAGCCCGGAGGCGGCGGTCAGGGCGGCGGCCTCGCGCTCGGCGTTGGCGACGGCGGGCGGGACCAGACGGGCGAGCAGCGAGGTCACGGCCTCGGGGGTGCCGGCGGTCTGGTCGGCGACGACGTACGCGGCGTGGTTCTCGTAGCCGAGCAGGGCGGCGCGCTCGGCGCGCAGCCGGGCGAGGCGGGCGGTGAGTTCGCGGTTGGAGGTCAGGCCGCGGCCGAGCGAGGCCTCCAGCAGACGGCGGCGCAGGGCACGGTCGTCGAGCGAGGCGAGTTCCGACTGGTTGGAGAAGTTCTTCAGGCTGAGGACATACCGGCCGTCGTGGCCGAGGGCCGTGGCGTTGGCGGCCGCGGCGGCGACGGCGTCGGCGGAGAGCCCGGCCAGTTCGTCGGCGCCGTCGAGGACGAGGGCGGCGGCCTTGGTGTCGGCGAACAGGTTCTGCTCGAAGGCCGTGGAGGCTTCCGCGATCTCCGCGTTGAGCGCCCTCAGGCGCTCGCGGCCCTCCTCGGTGAGTTCGGCGCCCGCGCGGACGAAACGGGTGTGGTAGCGCTCCAGCAGCCGCAGCGCCTCGGCGTCCAGGCCGAGTTCCCGGCGGGTCTCGTACAGCGCCTTGACGCGGCCGTAGAGGACGGGGTCGAGGTGGATGGCGTCGGCGTGGGCGGCGAGGGCGGGGTTGATCCTGGCCTCGATCTCCTGGATGCCAGGACCGGTGTCGGCGCTCGCGCGGTTGAAGAAGACCTTCGACACGCGGTCCAGCAGGTCTCCGGAGCGCTCCAGGGCGACGATCGTGTTCTCGAAGCCCGGTGGTTCGGGGTTCGCGGCGACGGCCTCGGTCTCGGCGAGCTGCTCGGCCATCCCCTGTTCGAAGGCGGGGAGGTAGTGCTCCTCGCGGATGTCGGCGAAGGGCGGCAGCTCGTACGGGAGGGTGCTCGGGCTGAGGAAGGGATTCGTCGAGGTCACGCCACCGACCTTACGCCCGGTGCCTGCCGCCCGGACGTGGCCTTCCCTAGGATGCCCGGATGGCAGCTACGCGTACGGACGGCCGGGTGGAGCGCGGCAACCAGACCCGCCGGCTGGTGCTGGACCGCACCATGGCGATCGCCTCGGTGGAGGGTCTGGAAGGTCTGTCGCTGGGCCGGCTGGCGACCGAACTCGGGCTCAGCAAGAGCGGGGTGTTCGCCCTGTTCGGGTCGAAGGAGGAGCTGCAGCTCGCCACCGTGCGGGCCGCCCGCGAGGTGTACATCCGGCAGGTGGTGGAGCCGTCGCGGGAGCTGCCGGCGGGGCTGGCCCGGGTGTGGCGGCTGTGCGAGTCGTGGCTGGACTACTCGCGGCGGCGGGTGTTCCCGGGCGGCTGCTTCCTGCTGGCGGTGTCGGCGGAGTACGACGCGCGCAGCGGGCCGGTGCACGACGTGGTCGCCCAAGCCCGGCTGGAGTGGACGACCTACGTCGAGATCACCCTCGAGAAGGCCCGGCGGACGGGACAGCTGTGCGCCGACGCCGACATCCCGTTGCTCGCCTTCGAGCTGATCGCCCTGCTGGACACCGGCAACCTGCAGTCGGTGCTCTTCGACGACGTCGCGGCCTACACCCGGGCGGGCACCGCCATCCTCAATCGCCTGAGGGCCGTGGCCGACGGGGACGCGGCCGAGGGGGAAGTCCCCCCGCTGCCCGCCCGGTTCGAGGGCTGAGGAGCGCGGCTTCCCGCACCCGGACGGTTTCTCCGACAATCGGGGAGGCCGGTCATGCATCCGCCACGTTTGTCACCGTTACGCGGGCTTCGCGTCACAGATGATCAACAGCCCCTTCCGCCCTTGATCGCATGTCGTTGTCCCGGCGAGGCCGGCCACCCCCGAGGCCGGCGCATGGGAGGTGCGTGGGAGATGACGGACCGGACCCTCTGGTCGTACGCCGAGATCGCCGCTCACATCCGGGTGCAGGTCGACACCGTGCGCTCGTACCGCAAGCACGGGCACTTGCCGCCCCCCGACATCGTGGAGGGCGGCAAGCCGTTCTGGTACGCGGACACCATCCGCCTGTGGAGCTCCCGGCGCCCCGGGAACCGCGGACGCCAGGAGTTCGGCTGACGTCGGCCCGGCCGCCGCTCAGCCCGAGCGGGCCGGCTCCGGCTCCGGGTCCGGTACGGGCTCCTCCCGCACAGGGGCCCGGCCGGGGCCCTCGCCCTCACTCAGCCCGAACCGGTCGTGCAGCGCCCTCAGCGGCCGCGGCGCCCACCAGGTGGCCCGTCCGGTCAGCCGCATCACGGCGGGCACGAGCAGGGTGCGCACCACCATCGCGTCCATGAGGACGGCGAGCGCGATCCCGAGGCCCAGCATCTTGGTGTTGGCGATCCGCGAGGTGCCGATGGCCACCATCACCACCGCCAGGATCACCGCGGCAGCCGTGATGAGCCCGCCCGTGCGGCGCACCCCGAAGACGACCGCCGCACGGTGGTCACCGGTCCGGTCGTGCTCCTCCTTGATGCGCGACAGGAGGAAGACGCCGTAGTCCATCGAGAGTCCGAAGGCGACGCAGAACATCAGCACCGGCAGTGTGGTCTCGATGCTGCCCGTCGCGGTGAAGTCGAGCAGACCGGACAGGTGACCGTCCTGGAACACCCACACCACCGCCCCGAACATGGCGGTGAGGCTCAGCGCGTTGAGCAGCACGGCCTGCAGCGGGATGACCGCGCTGCCGGTGAGGAGGAAGACCAGCAACAAGGTCACCGCGGCGATCAGGGCGGCCGCCCACGGCAGGCGGTCGGCTATGACCTCCTTGGTGTCGACCAGCTGGGCCGCGGTGCCGGTGGCGGAGACCTTGAAGGGGGCGTCGACCGCCCGGATCCTGCCGACGAGGTCCTGGCTCGCCTCGTCCACGGACTCCGCCTCGGGCAGCACGGTGAGGTACGCCGCGCCGTCGGTGGCCCTGGCCGCCTCGGCCGGGCCGGGCGCGGCGGTCCGCCGGCCCTGCGCGTACTGGCCGGCCGGGCCGTCGACGACGACCACTCCGGGCAGCGCGGACAGCCTGCCGCTGTAGTCGCCGAGCTGGGCCTCAGTGGGACGGTCCTCGGCGAGCACGGTGATCTCTCCGCCAGGGTTGCCGGGGAACCCGTCGCGTATGTGCTGCTGCACGACGTGCGCCTCGGCCGTCGCGGGCAGCTGGCGGTCGTCGGCGGTGCCGAACTGCACCTGCAGGAAGGGCAGCCCGAGCAGGACCAGCCCGGCGGCCGTGCCGATCGCGAACAGCGGGGCACGGCGCATCACCAGGCGGGCGAGCCGCGCGTAGCCCGCGCCCGGCTCCCGTCCGGCCTTCCCGCTCCGCCGGCGCGACAGGAGACGGCGCAGATCCAGGGAGTTGACCCGGTGACCGAGCACCACCAGCGCGGCGGGCAGGATCACCAGCGCTGCGGCGGCCGCCAGCAGCACCACGGCGATGCCCGCGTACGCGAACGAGCGCAGGAAGTACTGCGGGAACAGGAACATCGCGGAGAGCGCGGCGGCCACGGTGAGGGCCGAGAAGAGCACCGTGCGCCCGGCCGTGCGCAGCGTGGCGCCCACGGCGGTCAGCGGGTCGGCCCCGGTGTCCAGCTCCTCCCGGAAGCGCCGCACGATGAACAGGGCGTAGTCGATGGCGAGTCCGAGGCCGAGGGCCGTGGTGAGGTTCTGCGCGAAGATCGAGACGTCCGTGAACGTCGTGATGCCCCGCAGCACGGCGTTGGTGCCCAGGATCGCCACGACGCCGACGCCCAGCGGCAGTACCGCCGCGACGGCGCTGCCGAACACCATGATGAGCAGCAGGAGGGTGATCGGCAGCGCGATGAGCTCGGCGCGGGCCAGGTCCTCCTGGATCGTGGTCTGCAGGTCGTGCCGGAACGCGGCCATGCCGCCGACCTTGACCTCCACCGCGCCGTGCCGTCCCCGGTATGCGGGGGCGATGCGCTCGACGGCAGCGGCGACGGCGTCGTCGTCGCCGCCGATCCGCGCGACGATCATGGCCTCGCGGCCGTCCTCGGCGCGCAGCGCGGAGGCCCGGGTCGTCCAGTACGAGGTGACGCCGGCGATGTCCTCGTCCGCCGCGAGCCGGCGACCGAGCTCCCGTCCCTCGGCCGCCACCTCCGGGGAGTCCACACCGGCACCACGGCCGTCGACGAGGAGGATCAGATTGGGCTGCGAGTCCGGGAAGTACCTCTCCAGCGCGTCCGCCGCGTAGGCGGACTCCGAGCCGGGGGCTTCCCATCCGCCGCTGCGCAGCCGGTCCGCGACGCCGCTGCCCGCGACCACGGCGAGGGCGGTGAACAGCAGCGCCAGCAGCAGGGTGAGGCGAGGACGGGCGGTCATCGCCCGGGTCCAGCCCCCCGGCGGGTGCTCACGGTTGACATCCGACATGACAGAGGTGTCCCCTCCCCTGAGGAACCGCCGTAAAATGGCGAACACGAGCGATCACTCGCGTTTCTTCAGAATGTGAGCGACCACTCGCGTTTGTCAAACATGATTGGGGATTACACGTGCCTGAGGAGCAGAAGCCTCGACGCCGGCAGGCCCGCGGCGAACGGCGCGTGGCGCAGCTGCTGGAGGCGGCGGCCGACGTGTTCTGCAAGGTGGGCTACACCGCGGCCACCACGAACGCGATCGCCCGCGAGGCGGGCGTGTCCCCGGGCACGCTCTACCAGTTCTTCCCGAACAAGGAGGCCATCGCCATCGAGCTGGGCGGCATCCTCAACCAGCGGATGCGCGAGGGGCACGGGGAGCTGTTCACCCCCGAGAACGCCTCGCTGCCGCTGCGCGAGATGCTCGAGGTCATCGTCGCCCCGATGATCGAGTTCAACTGCCAGAACCCCGCCTTCCTCGCCCTGGTCCACGACAGCGACATCCCCGGCACGGTCGTCATGGAGCACGACACCCTGCACGCCTCCCTGCTGGAGCGCGTGGAGACCCTCCTCGGCCTGCGCGCGCCCGCCCTTTCGGCCGCCGAGCGGGCGCGGGTGGCCGCGATGGCCTTCGGCCTGTTCAAGGCGGGCCTGGCCCTGGTCCTGGCGCACGAGGGCGCCGAGCGGGACGCGTACGTCGGCGAGGTCAAGGCCGCGCTGTACGGCTACCTCGCCCCGCACGTCGGCACCGGGGCCGTCGCCATCACGGAAGCCGCCGGCGCCCCCGCCGCGACCCCCTGACACCGGGACCGGCACGGCCCGCTCCCCCGGCGCCGCGCCTCAGCGCCTCAGCTCCGCAGCGCCCGGTCCGCCGGCTTCCCCTGCGGGGCGCCCCCCTCCGGTTCGTCCGCCCCGGGGGACGCGGCGCCTCCCGAGGCCACCACGCGTCCGGAGGACGCCGTACCCGCCGGGGCCGAACGGCGCCCGGAGAGCATCTGCGCCACGCCGCCGATTCCGGCCACGGCCAGGGAGACCCCGAGGCCCAGCGCGACGGCGTACAGCGAGTTGGACATGGCGAGGCCGCCGAAGTAGCCCAGACCCACCGAGTACGTCGCCCAGACCGCCTCGGCCACACCCGCGCCGATCAGGTAACGGCGGGCCGGGTAGCGCACGATGCCCGCCGAGAGGCCGCCGACGACCCGCCCGCTGGGCAGGAAGCGGACGCCGATGACGAAGGGAATCCCGTGCCGCTGTATCCGGACGCTGGCCCACTCCAGCAGCGCACGGCGCCGCGGCCGCCGGTAGAGCCGGGTCAGGACCCGGCCGCTGACGGCGCGGCCGGTGCGGTGGATCAGCAGGTCGCCCAGGAGCGCGCTGCCGGCGACGACCAGCAGGACCAAGGCGATGTCCAGCCGTCCCTGGGCGGCCAGCACGCCCCCTGTGACCAGGAGCGCCGCGTTGGGCACCAGAGGCGGCGCGGTGGTGGCAGCGAGCACCGCGTACGCCCAGATGACGTGGCCGTCCCGCAGGTACCCCTCGAGGCCCGCGGTGAAGTCCAGGGCCGACACGATCCGTGCAACGTCCATCCGGCCGCCCCTCTTCCCGCCCCGGCCCGTCCCCCGTCTCCCGTCCCAGGTCTCAACGCTGGCAGGGCCGCGACGGAGGGGGCAAGGCGAGTTCGCCGGGATCGGGGCATTCCCAGGGTTTTCCCGGGGGCGCCTCATCCTCAGGTACGGGGCCGCAGCGACCGGCTGTGGCGCGGGGAGTACGCCCGGCGTACTCCCCGCGGGACGCGCGTGCGTCAGCTCAGCGGCCGAGCAGTTCGCCGCCGTTGCACTGCAGGATCTCCCCGGTGATGAAACCCGCCCCGGGGGAGGCGAGGAAGACCACCGCGGAGGCGACGTCCTCGGGCGTCCCGACCCGGCCGACCAGGGTCCGGCCGGCCCTGCGGGTCAGCTCGGCTGCGTCGAGCCGGGCGCCGAAGAACTCGGTGCCCGCCACGGTGCCCGGGGCGACGATGTTGCAGGTCACGCCGCGCGGGCCGAGCTGGGCCGCCAGGGAGTGGTTCCAGGCGTGCAGGGCGGCCTTGGAGGCCCCGTAGGAGCCCCCGCCACGCAGCGCGGCCACCGAGGTGACGGTGATGACCCGGCCGCCCTCGGGGAGCCGGTCACGTACGGATTCGGTCACCAGGACGGCGGTGAGGACGTTGCGTTCGAAGTCGCCGCGCCAGCGGGCCAGCACCCCGTGCGGGCCGGCCCCGATCGCGAGTTCCCGGCTGCCCGCGTTGTTGACCAGGACGTCGATGCGCCGGGGCAGCCGCTCGAGGGTCGCCTCCACGTCGTCGGGGTCGGCGAGGTCGCAGACGACCGGGGTGACGTCGTAACCGTGCTGGGAGCGCAGCTCGTCGGCGGTGGCGCGCAGCACCTCGCGGCGCCGGCCGACGATGGTCACATGGTCGCCGGCCTCGGCGAAGAGGGTGGCCACCGACCGGCCGATTCCCGTTCCCCCGCCGGTCACCACGACGTGCCGGCCCACACTTGCGTTCTGCGACATCACGCTCCGCTCCTCGAGGAGGAACAGCACGTTACGGGACGGGGGCTTCGCGACCGGCACGGGGGTCTGCCATGATGCGGATGGCGTAGGAGATGCGTAGCCGAGACCGAGATCACACTGGCTGGAACGTAACCTTTTGGTTTACGAGGGGGTCTAACCCGGCGAAGACACCGGGCTCCCGGCGGACTCGGTGAGATGATGAGCGGGTTGTCTTTGGGGGACAGCCCGGTCGCCATGCCGGGGCGAACTGCCCGGAGAGCTTTGAGCGGCCCTCCCGGGTGCTTGGTCCCGGCTGGGCGAGCGCACCCAAAGAACGCCCGGTACGGACCCGTGGGGGGATCCGCTCCGGGAAACAGGAGCGCCCCGTGCCGAACCCGTGGGGGGATTCGGCGCGGGGCGTTTCTCTGCGTGCGGGGCGCTCGCGTCAGCGGGCCTCGACCGGGACGTAGTCCCGCTCGACGATGCCCGTGTAGACCTGGCGCGGACGGCCGATCCGGGAACCCGGCTCGGTGATCATCTCGTGCCACTGGGCGATCCAGCCGGGGAGCCGGCCGAGCGCGAACAGCACCGTGAACATCGTGCTCGGGAAGCCCATGGCCCGGTAGATCAGACCGGTGTAGAAGTCGACGTTCGGGTAGAGGTTGCGCGAGACGAAGTAGTCGTCGCTGAGCGCGTGCTCCTCGAGCTTCAGCGCGATGTCCAGCAGCTCGTCGGACTTGCCGAGGGCGGAGAGCACGTCGTGCGCCGCGGACTTGATGATCTTGGCCCGGGGGTCGAAGCTCTTGTAGACCCGGTGGCCGAAGCCCATCAGACGGACGCCGTCCTCCTTGTTCTTCACCTTGCGGATGAAGGCGTCCACGTCGCCGCCGTCGGCCTGGATGGACTCCAGCATCTCCAGCACGCTCTGGTTGGCGCCGCCGTGCAGCGGGCCCCACAGGGCGTTGATGCCCGCGGAGATCGACGCGAACAGGTTGGCCTGCGAGGAGCCGACCAGGCGCACGGTGGAGGTGGAGCAGTTCTGCTCGTGGTCCGCGTGCAGGATGAGCAGCTTGTCCAGCGCGTCGACCACGACCGGGTTGAGCTCGTACTCCTCGGCGGGCACCGCGAAGGTCATCCGCAGGAAGTTCTCGACGTAGCCGAGGTCGTTGCGCGGGTAGACGAAGGGGTGGCCGACCGACTTCTTGAAGGCGTACGCGGCGATCGTCGGCAGCTTGGCGATGAGCCGGATCGTCGAGAGGTAGCGCTGCTTCTCGTCGAACGGGTTGTGGCTGTCCTGGTAGAAGGTCGACAGCGCGCTGACCACGGAGGAGAGCATCGCCATCGGGTGGGCGTCCCGCGGGAAGCCCTGGAAGAACCGTTTGACGTCCTCGTGGAGGAGCGTGTGCTGCGTGATGTCGCCGCGGAAGGCGGCGAGCTCGTCGACGGTGGGGAGCTCACCGTTGATGAGAAGGTACGCGGTCTCCAGGAAGGTGCCGCGCTCGGCGATCTGCTCGATGGGGTAGCCGCGGTAGCGGAGGATTCCCTGCTCGCCGTCGAGGTAGGTGATCGCGGACTTGTAGGCCGCGGTGTTGCCGTAGCCGCTGTCCAGGGTGACCAGGCCGGTGTTGGCGCGCAGCTTGCCGATGTCGAAGCCGTTGTCCCCAACAGTGCCCTCGATCACCGGGTAGCTGTACTCGCTGTCCCCGTACCGCAGTACTACAGAGTTGTCGCTCACGTCATTCCCTCACCGACGTCGTGCCTCTTCTTCGAGGTTGGTAGGTGCCCTGACTACCCCTACTGTCCCCCATTTGGCGTGGCCACGTGCACTCGGGGTCGGTCGAGGAGCCGAATGATGGCACCCAGTGCCTATTTTGCCGCCCGCGCCAGCCGGTGGTCGAGTGCCGTGAAGCGTCTGCCTGCGGAGACGGTGCGCACCGCCTGGCCGATCGCCTTGCGCGAACCCACGAGCACGACCAATCGCTTTGCCCGGGTAACGGCGGTATACAGCAGGTTCCGCTGGAGCATCATCCACGCCCCGGTGGTGACAGGGATCACCACGGCGGGATACTCGCTGCCCTGTGACCGGTGGATCGTCACCGCGTAGGCGTGCGCCAGCTCGTCCAGCTCGTCGAAGTCGTAAGGAATCTCCTCGTCCTCGTCGGTCAGTACGGTGAGCCGCTGCTCCACGGCGTCCAGGGAGGTGACGACCCCCACCGTTCCATTGAAGACGCCATTGGCGCCTTTTTCATAGTTGTTCCTGATCTGCGTCACCTTGTCGCCCACACGGAAGGTGCGGCCGCCGAAACGCCGCTCCGGCAGGTCGGGACGGGCCGGGGTCACGGCCTGCTGCAGCAGCCCGTTCAGCACGCCGGCGCCCGCGGGGCCGCGGTGCATGGGGGCGAGCACCTGGACGTCACGGCGCGGGTCGAGCCCGAACCGGCGCGGGATGCGGCGGGCCGCCACGTCCACCGTGAGCCGGGCCGTCTCCTCGCCGTCCTCCTCCACGAAGAGGAAGAAGTCGTCCAGCCCCTGGGTGACCGGGTGCGCTCCGGAGTTGATCCGGTGCGCGTTGGTCACCACGCCGGACTCCTGGGCCTGCCGGAAGATGCGGGTCAGCCGGACCGACGGGACCGGGCCGCCCTCGGCCAGCAGATCGCGCAGCACCTCGCCGGCACCGACGCTGGGCAGCTGGTCCACGTCACCGACGAAGAGCAGGTGGGCCCCCGGCGGCACGGCCTTGACCAGCTTGTTCGCCAGCAGCAGGTCGAGCATCGAGGCCTCGTCGACGACGACCAGGTCGGCGTCCAGGGGCCGCTCCCGGTCGTACGCGGCGTCTCCGCCAGGCTTGAGCTCCAGCAGCCGGTGGACCGTCGAGGCCTCGGCCCCGGTGAGCTCGGCCAGCCGCTTGGCCGCCCTGCCGGTGGGCGCGGCCAGTACGACCTTGGCCTTCTTCGCCCGCGCCAGGGCCACCACGGACTTGACGGTGAAGGACTTGCCGCAGCCCGGGCCGCCGGTCAGCACGGCGACCTTCTCGGTAAGCGCCAGCCGCACCGCCTGCTGCTGCTCGGGGGCGAGGTCCGCGCCCGTCCGCTCGGCGAGCCAGGCCAGCGCCTTGTCCCAGTCCACGTCACGGAAGCCGGGCATCCGGTCCTCCGTGCCGCGCAGCAGCCGCAGCAGCGAGCCGGCCAGGGAGATCTCCGCCCGGTGGAAGGGCACCAGGTACACCGCGCGCACCGGGTCGCCACCGCCGTCGGGGGCGGGCACGGGCTCGATGACCACGCCCTCCTCGCCGGCCAGCTCCGCGAGGCAGTCGATGACCAGCCCGGTGTCCACCTGGAGCAGTTTCACGGCGTCCGACAGCAGTTGCTCCTCGGGCAGGAAGCAGTTGCCGCTGTCGGTCGCCTGCGACAGGGCGTACTGGAGACCGGCCTTGACGCGCTCGGGGCTGTCGTGCGGGATGCCGACCGCCCGCGCGATGCGGTCGGCGGTGAGGAAGCCGATGCCCCAGACGTCGGCCGCCAGCCGGTAGGGCTGGTTCTTCACCACGGAGATCGAGGAGTCCCCGTACTCCTTGTAGATCCGCACCGCGATCGAGGTGGACACGCCGACGCCCTGGAGGAAGACCATGACCTCCTTGATGGCCTTCTGCTCCTCCCAGGCGGCGCCGATCAGCTTGGTGCGCTTGGGGCCCAGGCCCGGGACCTCCACCAGCCGCGCGGGCTCCCGCTCGATGACCTCCAGGGTGTCGGTGCCGAAGTGCTCCACGATCCGCTCGGCGATCCGCGGGCCGATGCCCTTGATCAGCCCGGAGCCGAGGTAGCGCCGTATGCCCTGGATCGTGGCCGGGAGGACGGTGGTGTAGTTCTCCACGGTGAACTGCTTGCCGTACTGCGGATGGGAGCCCCAACGGCCCTCCATGCGCAGCGACTCGCCCGGCTGGGCGCCGAGCAGCGAGCCGACCACGGTCAGCAGGTCGCCGGCGCCGCGGCCGGTGTCGACCCGGGCGACCGTGTACCCGTTCTCCTCGTTGGCGTACGTGATCCGCTCGAGGACGCCCTCGACGACGGCCAGTCTCAACTCCCCCACGGCGCGGGCCACCTCCCCGGATCTGCGATGTGATCCGACGGTACCGCCCGGCCCCGACAGGCCGCCGAGGGCTGTGGACAACTCCGCCCGACGGGGCCCCGGAATGTAACGATCCGGTTTCGTGCTCTTGCCCTGGAGCATGTAATCGATTCCAATCCTCTCTGTAATCGATTCCACGAGGAGGTGGGACGGGTGGCGAGCATCAAGGACGTGGCATCACGCGCGGGTGTCTCCGTCGCGACGGTCTCCCGCGTGCTCAACGACCACCCGGCGGTCCGCCCGGGCACCCGCACCCGGGTGCTGGAAGCGGTGGCCGAGCTCGGCTACCGGCCCAACGCGGTGGCGCGCTCGCTGCGCACCGACCAGACCCGGACCCTCGGCCTGGTCATCAGCGACGTGCTGAACCCCTTCTTCACCGAGCTCGCCCGCTCGGTGGAGGACGAGGCCAGGGCACTGGGCTACAGCGTGATCATCGGCAACGCCGACGAGCGGCCGGAGCAGCAGGACCACCACATCCGCACGCTGCTGGACCGCCGCATCGACGGGCTGCTGGTCAGCCCCACCGACGGCGGTTCCCCACTGATCCTGGACGCGGTGCTCTCCGGCACCCCGATGGTCTTCGTCGACCGCTGGATCCCCGGCGTCGGCAACGACGTCCCGGTGATCCGCACCGACGGCTGCGACGCGGTGCGCGACCTGGTCGCCCACCTCCACGGCCTGGGCCACCGCCGGCTGGCGATCATCGCGGGCCCCGCCGCGACCACCACGGGCCGCGAGCGGGTGCAGGCCTTCCGTGAGGCGCTGGCCGCCTTCGGTCTGCAGCTGCCCGACGAGTACATAGGCCAGGGCGACTTCCAGGCGGACAGCGGCCGCAGGGCCACCGCCCGCTTCCTGGACCTGCCGGTCCCGCCCGACGTGGTCTTCGCCGCGGACAACCTGATGGCGCTCGGCGCCATGGACGAGATCCGCGCCCGCGGCCTGCGCGTGCCCGACGACATCGCGCTCGCCGCCTTCGACGACATCCCGTGGTTCCTCCACACCGATCCGCCGATCACCGCCATCGCCCAGCCCACCGGCGAGCTCGGCCGCGCGGCCGTGCGCTCGCTGATCGACCGGGTGGAGGGCAGGCCGGCGCCGTCGGTCACCGTGTCCGCCCGTCTCGTTGTCCGCCGCTCCTGCGGCGCGTCCGAAGGGAGTTCCCGTTGAGCACGAGCAGCCCCGAGCTCCTCCGCATGGAGGGCGTCCGCAAGGTCTTCCCCGGTGTGGTGGCCCTCGACGGCGTCGACTTCGACCTGCGCGGGGGCGAGGTGCACGTCCTGCTCGGCGAGAACGGCGCGGGCAAGAGCACCCTGATCAAGATGCTCTCCGGCGCCAACCGCCCCGACGGGGGCCGGATCCTCGTCGACGGCGCGGAGGTGCGCATCCATGGTGCGCAGGATGCCGAGAAGCTGGGCATCGCGACCATCTACCAGGAGTTCAACCTCGTCCCGGCGCTGAGCGTCGCCGAGAACATCTTCCTGGGCCGCCAGCCGCGCCGACTCGGCCTGGTGAACCGCAAGCAGATGAACGCGGACGCCGCCGCCCTGCTGGCCCGGGTCGGCGTCGACGTCGACCCGCGCACCCCGGTCTCCGAACTGGGCATCGCCCGCCTGCAGATGGTGGAGATCGCCAAGGCGCTCAGCCTGGAGACGCGCGTCCTGATCATGGACGAGCCGACCGCGGTGCTCACCAGCGAGGAGGTCGACAAGCTCTTCCGGATCGTGCGCAAGCTGCGCGAGGACGGCGTCGGCATCGTCTTCATCACCCACCACCTGGAGGAGATCGCCGCGCTCGGCGACCGCGTGACCGTCCTGCGTGACGGCCGCAGCGTCTCGCAGGTGCCCGCGAGCACCCCCGAGGACGAACTGGTCCGGCTGATGGTGGGCCGCAGCATCGAGCAGCAGTACCCGCGCGAGCGCGCCGAAGCGGGCGCGCCCCTGCTGCGGGTCGAGGGCCTCACCCGGGGCGGCGTCTTCCACGACGTGAGCTTCGAGGTGCGGGCCGGCGAGGTCGTCGGCCTGGCCGGGCTCGTCGGCGCCGGGCGCACCGAGGTCGTCCGCGCGGTCTTCGGCGCCGACCCGTACGACTCCGGAACGGTCGAGGTGCTGGGCAAGCGGCTGCGCTGCCACGACGTCAACGCCGCCATGGACGCGGGCATCGGCCTGGTGCCGGAGGACCGCAAGGGCCAGGGCCTGGTGCTGGACGCCACCATCCAGGAGAACCTGGGGCTGGTCACGCTCGGCCGCTCCACCCGCGCCGGGTTCGTCGACCGGGCCGGGCAGCGCAAGGCGGCCGACCGGATCTCGGGGCAGCTCAAGGTGCGCATGGCCGGGCTCCACCAGCACGTGCGCACCCTGTCGGGCGGCAACCAGCAGAAGATCGTCATCGGCAAGTGGCTGCTGGCCGACACCAAGGTGCTCATCCTCGACGAGCCGACCCGGGGCATCGACGTCGGCGCCAAGGTCGAGATCTACCAACTCGTCAACCAGCTCACGGCCTCCGGCCACGCGGTGCTGATGATCTCCAGCGACCTCCCCGAGGTGCTGGGCATGAGCGACCGCGTCCTGGTGATGTCCCAGGGCCGGATCGCCGGTGAACTCCCCGCGCACGAGGCCACCCAGGACTCCGTCATGGCCCTGGCCGTCGGCACAGCGCCCGCCGAGGGCGGCAACACAACAGCAACGAAGGATGTGGAGGGCTCCCGTGGCCACTGACACGATCAAAAGCGGTACGGACACGGGCGGCGTCGCCGCGGCGCGCCGTGTGCTCCTCAACAACGGCGCGCTCAGCGCCCTGGTGGTCCTGCTGGTGGCACTGTCGTTCCTGTCGGGCGACTTCCTGTCCACCCAGAACCTGCTCAACGTCGGCGTCCAGGCGGCCGTCGTCGCCATCCTCGCCTTCGGCTCCACCTTCGTGATCGTGGCGGCCGGCATCGACCTGTCGGTGGGCTCGGTCGCGGCGCTCTCCGCGACGGTGCTGGCCTGGAGCGCGAGTTCGGCGGGCCTGCCGGTGTGGCTGGCGGTCGTGCTGTCCGTCGCCACGGGTGTCGCCAGCGGTCTGCTGAGCGGCCTGCTGATCTCCTTCGGCAAGCTGCCGCCGTTTATCGCGACCCTCGCGATGCTGTCGATCGGCCGCGGCCTCACCCTGGTCATCTCCCAGGGCAGCCCCATCGCCTTCCCCGACTCCGTCTCCCACCTGGGCGACACCATCGGCGGCTGGCTGCCCGTCCCCGTCCTGGTGATGATCGTCGCGGGCGCCGCCACGGCGATCATCCTCGGCCGCACCTACATAGGCCGCGCCATGTACGCGATCGGCGGCAACGAGGAGGCGGCCCGCCTCTCCGGCATCCGCGTCAAGCGCCAGAAGATCATCATCTACGCGCTGTCCGGCCTCTTCGCGGCGGTCGCGGGCATCGTGCTCGCCTCCCGTCTCGCCTCGGCGCAGCCGCAGGCCGCCTACGGCTACGAGCTGGACGCCATCGCGGCGGTCGTCATCGGCGGCGCCAGCCTCTCCGGCGGCGTCGGCAAGGCGTCCGGCACCCTGATCGGCGCGCTGATCCTCGCCGTCCTCCGCAACGGCCTCAACCTGCTGTCGGTCTCCGCCTTCTGGCAGCAGGTCGTCATCGGCGCGGTCATCGCGCTGGCCGTCCTGCTCGACACCCTGCGCCGCCGCGCCTGACCGCGCCGCGCGCACCACAGACCTCCCTCTTCTTCTCCGCACCGCACCAGCAAGGAACCACCATGCGCACCAAGCTCATCTCCGCCACCACCGTCGCCGTCGCCGCCCTGGCGCTCACCGCGACCGCCTGCAACTCCGGCTCCGGCTCGTCCTCCGACGTGAAGGTGGGCCTGTCGGTCTCCACCCTCAACAACCCGTTCTTCGTGCAGCTGAAGGAGGGCGCGCAGGCCGAGGCGAAGAAGGAGGGCGTCGACCTGACCGTCACCGACGCGCAGAACGACGCGTCGCAGCAGGCCAACCAGCTGCAGAACTTCACCAGCCAGAACGTGAAGTCGATCATCGTCAACCCGGTGGACTCCGACGCGGCCGGTCCCTCGGTGAAGGCAGCCAACAAGGCCGGCATCCCCGTCGTCGCCGCCGACCGCGGCGTCAACAAGGCCGAGCTCGCCACCACCGTCGCCTCCGACAACGTCGAGGGCGGCCGGCTCGCCGCCAAGACCCTGGCCGATTCGCTGGGCGGCAAGGGCACCGTCGTCGTCCTCCAGGGCACCGCAGGCACCTCCGCGGCCAACGAGCGCGGCCAGGGCTTCAACGAGGGCATCAAGGCCTACCCGGGCATCAAGGTCGTAGCCCAGCAGGCCGCCGACTTCGACCGCACCAAGGGCCTGGACGTCATGACCAACCTGCTGCAGGCCCACTCCGACGTCACCGGCGTCTTCGCCCAGAACGACGAGATGGCCCTCGGCGCGATCAAGGCGCTCGGCGACAAGGCCGGCAAGTCGGTCAAGGTCGTCGGCTTCGACGGCACCCCCGACGGCCTCACCGCGGTCAAGGCCGGCACCCTGACGGCGTCCGTGGCGCAGCAGCCGAAGGAGCTCGGCAAGCTGGCCGTGCAGAACGCCGTGAAGGCCGCCAAGGGCGAGAAGCTCGGCAGCCTGGTGAAGGTTCCGGTCAAGGTCGTCACCGAGAAGAACGTCGCCGACTTCTCCTCCTGACAGACCGCACCGGTACGGCAGGACCCCCGAAGGGAACACGCAGATGCACGGCTACGACCTGCTGGTCGTAGGGTCGGCCAACGCCGACCTGGTGATCCATGTCGACCGCCGCCCGGCGGCCGGCGAGACGGTCCTCGGCTCCGACCTCGCGACCCACCCGGGTGGCAAGGGGGCCAACCAGGCCGTCGCCGCGGCCCGCCTGGGCGCGCGCACGGCGCTCCTCGCGCGGGTCGGCGACGACGCCCACGGGCGGCTGCTCACCGGCTCGCTGAGGTCGGCCGGCGTCGACACCACCGGCGTCCTCGGCGGCGACACCCCCACGGGGGTCGCGCTGATCACCGTGGACCCCTCGGGCGACAACAGCATCGTGGTGTCGCCGGGCGCCAACGCCCGGCTCACCGCGGCGGACGTGACCGGGGCGCGCGAGCTGCTGGCCGCCGCCCGGGTGGTCTCGCTGCAACTGGAGATCCCTCTGGAGTCCGTGGCCGCCGCGGTGGCGGCGGCCACGGAGTCCGGGACGCGGGTCGTACTGAACCCCTCGCCGCCCGCGGCGCTGCCCCGGGAGGTGCTCGCCGGCTGCGACCCGCTCGTGGTCAACGAGCACGAGGCCCGTGTCCTGCTGGGCGCGGACGCCGGGGACACCCCTGAGGCGTGGGCGGCGGGGCTGCTCGCCCTCGGCCCGCGCTCGGTGGTCGTCACCCTCGGTGGGGCGGGCGCGCTCGCCGCGACGCCTGACGGCACCGTGCGCATACCGAGCCCGCGAGTGGTGGCCGTCGACACCACCGGCGCCGGCGACTCCTTCACGGGGGCGCTGGCCTGGCGGCTCGGCGCGGGCGACGACCTGGTGACCGCCGTGCGGTTCGCGGTGCGGGTGGGCGCCGCCGCCGTCACGAAGCCGGGTGCGCAGGAATCCTTCCCCACCCTCGAAGAAGTGGGTCAGCTGTGAAGAAGTCCGGAATCCTCAACCGCCATCTCGCGGGCGCCCTCGCCGTGCTGGGCCACACCGACCTGGTCGTGGTCTGCGACGCGGGGCTCCCGATCCCTCCCGGGCCGATCGTCGTCGATCTCGCCTTCCGGGCCGGCACGCCGTCCTTCTCCGAGGTCCTCGACGGCCTGCTGGAGGAGCTCGTGGTGGAGGGGGCGATCGCGGCCAAGGAGGTCCGCGAGCACAATCCCGAGGTGACCGCCCAGCTCGACGGTGCCTTCCCGGACCTGGAACTCGTGCCGCACGAGGAGTTCAAGGCCCGCACCCGGCAGGCCCGCCTGGTCGTCCGCACCGGCGAGTCCCGGCCGTACGCCAACGTCATCCTGCGCTGCGGCGTGCCCTTCTAGCGCGTACATCCGTCCGGCTGCGGTCGGCGGGCCTGGCGGGCGATTCCCGCGTAGCGTCCCGACCATGAGCGACCGACCGCTGAAGGACGAGGTGCTGGAGGAGCTGGGGGACGACCGGCTCCGGGAGATCACCGAGCTGCTCGGGACCGACGCCGGACAGGCGCAGCGGGTCGTGGGGAGCGCGGTGGCCTCGATCACGGGGGTGCTGACCGACGACGCGGTGACGCCCGGCGGCACCGCGGAGCTGTGCCAGGCCATGGAGCAGGCCGCCAACGAGCCCGAGCCGCTGCCCGCGGCCGCCGTCGGCTTCGCCGGGGTGCAGGGCGGTACGGGACCGGAACCGGGCCGTGGGGTGCTGGCGGCCGTCCTGGCCAAGGTGGCCGCCCCGGCGGCGCGGGCGGTGGCCAAGCGGACCGGCCTCCCGGTCGAGGCGGTCACGGCGGCGCTGGAGACGCTGATCCCGGTGATGGCGTCCGTGCTGGCCCGGCGGGCCCGCGAGAAACGCTGAACCGGCCGCGGAGCGGCGGAGACGCGGACCGGGCCGGGTGGCGGCACGTGGTCGGACATGGCGAAAGGGGTCCGGCTGAGCCGGACCCCTTTGGCGTTCCCCTCCCTCTGCGCGAGACCCCGAGCCCCCTCCGGGTGCCGCGCTCTCCCCCACTCAAGACCCTTGTGAGGCCCCCCTCTGGGTCTTGACGCTACATAGACACACCGGCCCGGGGGATGGTTGCACGGCTTCCGGAAGAAATTTCCAGAGATTTCTCAGAGCACGTGCCGACGGTACCTGCCCGCCGTTTCGGCCAGCACCTCGGCCCCGTCGCGTGCCCACAGCGCGGGGTTGAAGATCTCCACCTCGACGGCTCCCGCGTAGCCGGCCGCGTCCACCCGCTCGCGGAACCCGCGCAGGTCGACGCAGCCGTCACCGAGCTGGCCGCGGCCCAGGAGCACCCCCTCGGGGAGCGGGGTGACCCAGTCGGCGAGCTGGAACGAGGCGATCCGGCCGCCGGCGCCGGCCCGGGCGATGCCGGCGGCCGCCCGGTCGTCCCACCACAGGTGGTAGGTGTCCACGACGACGCCGACCTGCTCCGCGGGGAAGCGTTCGGCGATGGCCAGGGCCTGGCCGAGGGTCGACACGACACAGCGGTCGGAGGCGTACATCGGGTGCAGCGGCTCGATCGCCAGGCGCACTCCGCGTTCCTGCGCGTACGGGGCGAGCTCGGCGACCGCGTCGGCGACGCGTTCACGGGCGCCGGCGATGTCGCGGTCCCCGGCCGGGAGGCCGCCGGAGACCAGGACGAGCGTGCCGGTGCCCAGGGCCGCCGCCTCGTCCAGGGCCGCCCGGTTGTCGGCGAGCGCTGCGGCGCGCTCGTCCGGGTCGGAGGCGGTGAAGAAGCCGCCGCGGCAGAGCGTGGTGACCGTGAGCCCGGCTTCGCGCACCAGCTTCGCGGTCGCCTCGACGCCGTACTCCCGGACCGGCCCGCGCCACAGTCCGACGCCGGGGACACCGAGCGTCACCAGCCCCTCGACCAGCTCGGGGAGGGGCAGTTGCCGCACGGTCTCCTGGTTGATGCTGAGCCGGGCGAGGTCGCCGGAGGTCCGGTTGTCAGTACGCAATGTCACACTCCGTACACGGAGAGAAGCCGGCTCATGCGGGACGCGGCGAGCGCCGGGTCGGGGAACAGTCCGATCCGGTCGGCCAGTTCGTAGGCGCGGGCCAGATGGGGGAGGGAGCGTGCCGAGTGGAGACCACCGACCATCGTGAAGTGCGACTGGTGGCCGGCCAGCCAGGCGAGGAGGACGACACCCGTCTTGTAGTGGCGGGTCGGGGCGCCGAAGAGGTGGCGGGACAGCTCGACGGTGGGGTCGAGCAGCGACCGGAAGCCCGCGGTGCCACCGGTGCCACCGGGGTCGCCGGGGTCGCCGTCGTCCAGCAGGCGCACGGCCCGGGCGGCGAGCGGCGCGAGCGGATCGAAGACGCCGAGCAGGGCGTGGCTGAAGCCCCGGTCGTCGCCGGCGATCAGCTCGGGATAGTGGAAGTCGTCGCCGGTGTAGCAGCGCACGCCGTCGGGGAGGCGGCGGCGCAGCTCGACCTCGCGCCCGGCGTCGAGCAGGGAGATCTTCACGCCGTCGACCTTGCCGGGGTGGGCGGCGACCGCCTCGAGGAAGGTGCTCGTGGCCGCGTCGAGGTCCGTGCTGCCCCAGTAACCCTCCAGTGCGGGGTCGAACATCGGGCCCAGCCAGTGCAGTACGACGGGCCCGGCGGCCTGGCGCAGGAGGTGGCCGTACACCTCCAGGTAGTCGTCGGGCCCCTTGGCGACGGCGGCCAGTGCCCGGGAGGCCATGAGGACGGCCCGCGAGCCGGCGTCCTCGACGACGGCGAGCTGCTCCTCGTAGGCGGCCCGGATCTCCGTGAGGCCGTAGGGGTGGCCGAACTCGGTGGGCGCCAGCTGGTCGGTGCCCACGCCGCAGGCGATGCGGCCGCCCTCGGCACGGGCCTCGGCCGAGGAGCGGCGGATCAGTTCGGCGGCCCCGGCCCAGTCCAGGCCCATGCCGCGCTGGGCGGTGTCCATGGCCTCGGCGACGCCGAGTCCGTGCGACCACAGGTGGCGGCGGAAGGCCAGCGTGGCCTCCCAGTCCAGCGCGGCGGGCCGGTCGGCTGCGGTGCGGAAGGGGTCGGCGACGACGTGGGCCGCCGCATAGACGACGCGGCTGCGCGGCTCGTCCGCCGTCGCGGGGGTGCCGGCGTGGGCCGCGGGCTCGGTGCGCGGCCGGTAGGCGTACAGCTCGCCCGTCTCGGTGGGGAGGTGAAGGAGCGTCACGGTCACAGGGTCAGCTCCGGTACGTCGAGACGGCGGCCCTCGGCGGAGGACCTCAGGCCCAGTTCCGCCAGTTGGACACCGCGGGCACCGGCCAGCAGGTCCCAGGTGTAGGGCTCGTCGAGGTGGACGTGGCGCAGGAACAGCTCCCACTGGGCCTTGAAGCCGTTGGCGAACTCGCCGTTGTCCGGGACCTCCTGCCACTGGTCGCGGAAGACCTCGGTGGCGGGCAGGTCGGGGTTCCAGACCGGCCTGGGGGTGGCGGAGCGGTGCTGGGCACGGCAGTTGCGCAGCCCCGCGACGGCCGAGCCCTCGGTGCCGTCGACCTGGAACTCCACCAGCTCGTCCCGGTTGACGCGCACGGCCCAGGAGGAGTTGACCTGGGCGACCACTCCGCCCTCGAGCTCGAAGATCCCGTAGGCGGCGTCGTCGGCCGTGGCGTCGTAAGGCTTGTGCTGCTCGTCCCAGCGCTGCGGCACGTGCGTGGTGGCGAGCGCCTGCACGGACAGCACGCGGCCGAACAGCTCGTGCAGGACGTACTCCCAGTGCGGGAACATGTCGACGACGATGCCGCCGCCGTCCTCGGCGCGGTAGTTCCAGGAGGGGCGCTGGGCGGACTGCCAGTCGCCCTCGAAGACCCAGTAGCCGAACTCGCCGCGGACGGAGAGGATCCGCCCGAAGAAGCCGCCGTCGACCAGCCGCCGGAGCTTGAGCAGGCCGGGGAGGAAGAGCTTGTCCTGGACGACGCCGTGGCGGACGCCGGCGGCGGTGGCGAGGCGGGCCAGCCGCAGCGCCCCGTCCAGACCCGTCGCGGTGGGCTTCTCGGCGTAGATGTGCTTGCCGGCGGCGATCGCCTTGGTGATCGCCTCCTCGCGGGCGCCGGTGACCTGGGCGTCGAAGTAGATCTCGGTGGCGGGGTCGGCGAGCACGGCGTCCAGGTCGGTGGAGACCAGGGCGGGGTCCAGGCCGTGGCGGTCGGCGAGGGCGCGCAGCGCGTGCTCGCGGCGGCCGACGAGGACGGGCTCGGGCCACAGCACGGTGCCGTCGCCGAGGTCGAGCCCGCCCTGCTCGCGCAGGGCGAGGATCGAGCGGACGAGGTGCTGGCGGTAGCCCATACGGCCGGTGACGCCGTTCATGGCGATCCGCACGGTCCTGCGTGTCACGTGGGGTTCCTCTCTCCGGCGGGGCGCCGAACGGAAGCAAGCGCTTTCCCCGGCTTACGCTAACCGCCGGCGAACACCTCCGACAAGGGGAGAGGGCCCGGAAAGAAAGCGCTTGCCCACCGCCTGACGTGGAGTCATCGTCCTGGTTGCGGGGACGCCGCCACGTCCGGGGCGCCCTCGCCCCTGCGGCCCCACGCGCCCCGGCACGCGACAGCGGGAGCCGCGGCCGCGACGCGGGCGGGCACCGGACGCCCCCGGGGCGCCCTCGGCGAGGGTCGCCGGCAGGGCGCCGCACGGGCGCTCGGCGGCGGCCACCGCTCCCGAGCGCCAACACGCCTCCCAGGCCGGGGTCTTCGGCGCGACCGCATCACGCGCGGCAGAGAAGCCGGGACCGGGCTCGCGGGCGGGGGCCGGCCCCCGCCCGCGGCCGCACCTCACGGCTCCCGAATGACGGCAGAAAGCGCTTTCCCGTAGAGTGGTCCCGGGCGGTGGAACGCCCTGTGCAAGGTGCTGTGCGACTCCGCTCCCCCACCGGCCCCCGAGGTGAGAGCATGTGCGGCTACGGGCGGACGGCCCGGGGAGGACCGACCCGGAGGAAACAGACAAGATGGCAGTGACCCTGGCCGACGTGGCGGCGCGCGCCGGAGTGTCCGCCGCAACCGTGTCGCGTGTCCTGAACGGCAACTACCCGGTCGCGGGCAGTACGCGCGAGCGGGTCCTGCGGGCCGTCGACGACCTCGACTACGTCGTGAACGGGCACGCCCGCGCACTGGCCGCCGCCACCTCCGACCTGGTCGGGGTACTCGTCAACGACGTCGCCGACCCCTTCTTCGGGCTCATCGCCAGCGCCGTGCAGAGCGAGATCAGCGGCGGCACCGAGCATCCGCCCGGGCTGCCCGCGGGCGCCGGGAAACTCGCCGTGGTCTGCAACACCGGGGGCTCCCCCGAGGCCGAGCTCAACTACCTGACCCTGCTGGAGCGGCAGCGTGCCGCGGGCGTGGTGCTCACCGGGGGCGCGGTGGAAGGCACCGGGCACAGCGCCGTCGCCGCCCGCCTCGCCCGGCTCGCCGCCTCCGGCACCCGGATCGTCCTGTGCGGCCGCCCGCCCCTGCCGGAACTCGCCGAACTGCCCGGCCCCGCCGCGGACGCCGTGATGACCGTCGCCTTCGACAACCGCGGCGGCGCGCAGCGCCTCACCGAGCACCTGCTGGCCCTCGGCCACCGCACCATCGGCTACGTCGCGGGCCCCGCGGAGCGCAGCACCACCCGGCACCGCCTGGAGGGCCACCGTGCCGCCCTGGCCGAGGCCGGGCTCGCGGGCTCCCCCGCCGAGCTCGACCGCCTCACCGTGCACGGCTACTACGACCGCTCCTCCGGGTACGACGCGGCGCTGGAACTGCTGCGCCGGGAGCCGGGGCTGACCGCGGTCGTCGCCGCCAACGACACGGTGGCGCTCGGCGTCTGCGCGGCGCTGCGCGAGCGCGGGCTGCGCATCCCCGAGGACGTCTCGGTCGCCGGTTTCGACGACCTGCCCTTCAGCGTGGACGCCGCGCCCGCGCTCACGACGGTGCGCATACCGCTGCAGGAGGCGGGCGCCCGCGCCGGCCGCCTGGTCATGGGCCGCCAGGCACCGCCTCCCGGCGGGCTCGCGACCGTACGGACGGAGCTGATGGTGCGGGCCTCGACGGCGGCACCGCGAAGCGGCACATGAAGGCACGCGGGTCGGCGGGACACCCCAGCGCGCCGGCGCCTGTCCAGAACCGCCCCGCACGGATACCTTTGACGCAGTCAAAGAATTTCCGCGAGGGGAACCCGCCGTGGCCGTCCAGGAGATCCGGGCGTTCAACCGCTTCTACACCAACCTCATCGGCGCGCTCGACTACAGCCGCCATCTGCACACCCCGTACACCCTCACCGAGGCCCGCGTCCTGTACGAGCTCGCCCACGCCGCCGGCGGCG